>NZ_NXGO01000098.1:0-845 GCF_002774925.1 Candidatus Hodgkinia cicadicola | reverse complement strand
AAGAAAGATTCCCTTATTTAAAATAGGTTCATTAAGCATCACTGTTTCAAAGTTTCTGCCTTTGTTTTTTTCTTTGTTGGAAACAGTCGGCAAAGTCAGCCGTACAAAGTAATACTCAACAAAACTCATGTTTTTTCCTTTTACATATTGTAATGTAACATACCACTGCATATGAAAGTCAGAGTAAATTACATCAAAAAGGGAATTGTTTCTCCTCAATATGAAAAAACTAATCATGTAAAAAATAGTGTATCATAGATTACAAATTAAAATATATTAATATATAATAGGTATAAACATAATTAATGTGATATAGTTTATCAACATTATAGAGTGTAAAAAGTATTAATCTAACTAAACATGTGTAAGCTTGGGTTGAATTAAGTATTCAAAATAGGAACAGTGAAGTAATTGTATAACTAACTAATAAAACTGAGCCATTTAAAATATTCAAATATAAATAATAAAATGTCATTAGGCAGTGCATTAGGTTTTGATGTTTAATAAATTATAAAATAGAGTCTTGCAAAACTAGACAACAAATGTCCATAGTTAAGTAATATTGTTTTGTATGTTGTACTATTTAGTAAAACAGTTAGAGCATTAAGTAGAACTAAATAAATTGTATGAAAGTTAAGTAATAAGTAAATATATTGTAAATTAGATTCAATGGTAACTTTAGGCTTATGGTGTATCTAGGCCTATAACATGTAAAATTAAACTATAAGATTATTACAGAATTTTCATTAAACTTTATATATCCTAATGTTCTATTAAATGGTTTAATACATCTGATTATCAAAGCATTAACAACACTACCTTGTTTAATTTTAGATCTTGGGTAT
>NZ_NXGO01000097.1:0-849 GCF_002774925.1 Candidatus Hodgkinia cicadicola | reverse complement strand
AATACCAAAATGTGTTTATTCAAAGGCAGCAATACAAGCTGTATCTTCATACACAACGATTTCCAGCAAACTTCTTAGGGATGCACAACATGATAAAAACTCTACAAAAGCTAAAAATAAACATAATTTTGCAATGGAATGAGCTGGAATACAGAATTGAAAGATAACTGTAATGGGCAGGAAACATTGGTGATTTCTGTTCTTTAGTAGGCCAAGACCCAACCACATCATTATTTTCATCACCCTGTCATGCTCTCAAAACATCCTTTTAAAAGTTAGCAGATTCTTCTCTGGATTGCTCTCATTTCAGCTAACCATTTGCAGATATGAACATACTGATTAATTGTAAGCTCTGCCTTCACTAGCATTTTCTGAGCTTGTACACTAGAGAATCCGTATTTCCCCATTTTCACTTGTATGAAACAGTGGTTTGTATGAAGTTTTTTTTGTGTAAAAAAATATTTTTGTTGCTGTAGACTGTGTGTATGACTTAATAACAATATATTAAATAAATACAATTTCATTGGCTAAAGTAAGTTCTATCTATTATATTGATAAATGTTTATTGGCAGGTGTCAATGCCACATACCCCACTGTCTATAAGATGTTACTCAGTACTTAACCAGTGTGAAGTGGCCAGTAACATGGCGAGATATGATGGTCTGGAGTTTGGTTACCGAGCGAAAACAACAGTTTCAACAGAACAGCTGTTTGCAGACACAAGGAGTCAAGGATTTGACAGTGTTGTACGTGGACGTATACTGCCCGGCAACTACTTTTTGTTACAAAGGTAACAATATTATGCTCCACTACATTCTTAATTTTTATATTTTCTATAGCGTGTAGTCT
>NZ_NXGO01000095.1:0-870 GCF_002774925.1 Candidatus Hodgkinia cicadicola | reverse complement strand
ATACCGTACTGTTACATAATGTAGAACTCGTGCGTTCGATGGTGTCTTCCTACAAGCTTCTTCTTGACTAGCCCTGCCGGTGTATGTTTGTGCCAAGGCCGAAACATAGTATCCTCTAGAATTTTCGAGTGCTTGTTAAGGACGCATATTATGGAACCCTGCATACTATAAATAGCCTACACCTGCCGCTTAGTTTTTGGTTTACTTCGGGCGATTACTCAGTGCGTTTCAAGTGGCTATTAGTGAAAAATGATTGTTGTGCGGGACTCTATTAGTACACATTATTATTGCGTGCGGACAAATTTAATTTAAATTATCGTACGAGTATGATCTTGTTGATTACAAACTGTTAATTGTGATCATTATAGCTGGTTTTTAGTGACGTAATTGGTGTCTTGTATTTTGTTTTCCACTTTACCATACGACGATTAGAGTTAGACCATAGTAACAATACGTTCAATTGTAATTTACATCGTCCGTTTACCGTTATTTGTATGAGCAGTTTGAAGTACTGCTTTTTTAGTAACGTTTATTACCAGTTCTTGCTGGAGAAATTATTATATTATTAACGGATAGAAATTTAAATACATACTTTTTTTATCGTTTTGCTGGTGGATATCCAATTTTATATCAACACTTGTTTTGATTCTTTGGACAACCTGAAGTATACATTTTAATCTTCCCTGGATTTGGATTAATTTCTCAAATTATTACTCAAGACTGAGGTAAAATTGAATAGTTTTGATCACTACGAATAATTTATGCTATATTGTCCGTTGGAATTTTAAAATTTGTGCTTTGAGCACATTATATATTTACAGTTGGAATTGACGTTGATACACGAGAATACTTTACTTCTGCCACAATAAT
>NZ_NXGO01000094.1:0-871 GCF_002774925.1 Candidatus Hodgkinia cicadicola | reverse complement strand
ATTATTACAAATTAAAATCTTTTGAATAGTATTTGCAGATTTCTCAACATCGGCAAGTATATGCATCCAGAACTTGAAAATATGACTTTTTGTACAAAACATATTTATTGTTTTGTTTAGATTCAATGAGTGTGTGTGTACACCATACAATGCAGATTTTGATGGGGATGAAATGAACTTACATCTGCCGCAGACTGAAGAGGCCAGAGCTGAAGCATTAGTACTCATGGGGGTAAATTTATTCTCTTTTTACTATTATTAAACTCTCTCTCCCCCCCTGACATCAGTTGATCAGGGGGATTTATGATGACATCTCATCAGAAAGTGTCACTGATGTTCCAAGATTAAACAGAAAAACACTTCCTTCCTCTGTACATCACTTTCTTCTAAACTCAATTCACTTCTTGTTTTTTCAAGTTGAACTAGAAATTCTGTGGTTGTTCATTCCTTGAATTCAAACTCTCTTACTCTTGCAATGGAGCAGCAAAATATACAGGTTCCATTCAGAAACTACCTGTTCAGGTAAACAGTAACAAAGCTGGGAAACAACAGCATAATCCTCATATCCTACCATGAAATGGCAGAGAAGAATGAGGGTTGATCAGTTATAAATGAGACTTTTTAAGAAACATTTTATTCGATTAATATATATGTGAAAATAAGTACATAACTATTTTTCTATATAGCATCACCTATTATCTGCATACTTATCCTTCACATGCATGTTTGTAGCCAATTGTGCACGAAGTCTTACAGAACCTCTTTGTCAGTAGAAAATTTTTTCCGTCTTAAGTTTCTTTAAGTGGTGTAAACAAATGATAATCACTCTTCGAGAACATTCCATAATTGTCATGACAATATGATAAATTAG
>NZ_NXGO01000093.1:0-874 GCF_002774925.1 Candidatus Hodgkinia cicadicola | reverse complement strand
TTTGTATTTGTTTTTAAATTTTAGATGAAAGATACCAATAACCAAACAACATCGTGCCATCTTTATAATCAGATTTCCATTAGTTTTATTCATCATGTTATAAATCTCATCGTTGGTTATCTTAACATGGATAGTATTATTATACTTCGAAATGTTTAATCCTGTTCTATTACTCTCTTTCAATTTAAATCTTTAGATCTCTGTTAACATACTCCAATATTATTATAAATATTGGTATTCTTAATATTCATGGATTTCTTATAACATAAATACAACTATATTTAACAACGACCTCATATCTTGAATTTGTTATAATTAATCACAAGATTGGGTGTTGTTTTTGTCGAATACAACAAAATTGTGTATCTGAATCCAAGTTTAATCTCTAAATCATTGAACACTTTGATATTCTATATCTGATACTTCCTATAATCATCTATCTAATATGATCTATGTTTAATATCTATACCATTAATTTATTAGTTTAAATTATTAAATCTTAAGCTATGGGTACAAAACTGTGATGTAGTTATGTTTAATAAAACATGAATTGTTTACCACATTGTCTTAAATTGATCTGAACATTTATAACATTGGAACTCATGTAAACAATATTTAATATCTTTTGGAATAACATATCAGTGTTATTTCTCTAGATAAGATTACAGATCACTTCACCTCCAACACATGATGGATCTAAATTTGTTTTAATACCACTACTTGTTGATAAAAAATAAGTACCAATCTGATGTTTTATTCTTAATTGTTTCTTCTTCCAATATATCCTTTGACCAGGTTTTGATACTTGAACTATATCTTGTATCATGTTATGATATCCATTATATGCCAATTCTATTAATATTTCAGATCTATT
>NZ_NXGO01000092.1:0-880 GCF_002774925.1 Candidatus Hodgkinia cicadicola | reverse complement strand
ATTCAATCGATTACAAACTTGTTCAATGTGGGTAGATTTTCCTGTACCGTGTTTTCCCACTATTAACACTCGTTTGTTATAAACCAAACCTGCCAAGATACACAATGTTGTCCTACCGCAGAGTTGGGTCTCCTACATGGTGACTTAGGTGAATTATGCAGTGATCTGAATGGCCAAGAGATTCTACAGTAGAAAATTCTGTATCAAATATAGGACAAACAATGTCAGCAAAAATATGTGCAGTAGAAGACTCAATTTCAAACATAAAAGAGCAAATTAAAAATGAAGTTGAACAGTTAATGATAATACCATGAGTTTCGAAACAAACCGCTGAAGAGAAGTGCCAATTGAAAAGCCAGAAAAAGACAGGTAGGCAATAAGACAATAAAGAGAGTCACATTACCTGCAGTTGGGGTAGTTCATCTCAAATGAATAGGAGGGGCAGCTAGAACCAATAGGAGGGGCGATGACATAAGGGGAGTGGCCTAAAGTATAAAAGCCTACAACGTACAGTTGACAGACGTTGTTTAAGACCTGAAGATGTCAGTGATGATGAAAAGCTTAGTCGAACAATAAAAATTATAGCAGTTAGCAAATTCATAAAAGAAATAGTTCATCTCAAAGCCCTGACCTTTGACGGAAGCTAGGCGACGTGTCTTTGGCAATTTGAAACCGCTGGATGCGCAAATAATTGGACAGCAAAAGACAAGGCAGTTTCACTCGTTCTTGCTTTAAAGGGACCTGCCGCAAAGCTACTACAGAAAGTGCCACCTGATAGCCAGAACACCTATGCCGAATTTATAAAAGCTCTAGAATTATGGTATGGTGATAAACATTTGCAAGATGTGTACTGCACTCAGTTGAGTGCAGGTGACAGCAT
>NZ_NXGO01000091.1:0-891 GCF_002774925.1 Candidatus Hodgkinia cicadicola | reverse complement strand
TGTGTAATTGCAGGCGATGGGCTTGCCCAGTCCCTAATCTCTCTTTAACTAAATTTCACAAACATTCAACTTGTCAGAATCATAACTTACAAAGAAAGCCTCGTCTTACAAAACACGCACGCACGCACACACACACAGAGTAATTCACTTCAATTCCAATTAGCCCATACCTTAATTCCAAGTGAACCATTTGCCTGTTGGAGAACCTGATAAGGAAGATATCGTAATTCTTGTTGGACAAATGGATCATTATATTTACGTCCCAGCAGCCGTTTGAAACCGTAAATGGTGTTCTTCATATTTGTAACCATTTGGTTTTTTGCTGCAACGCCAAGCACACGATTTCTTCCATGGAATGCCACACATGATCTATAAAGAAAAATATATAAACATTATCTAATGTTATAAAGCAATAATTGTCAAAATAACCATATGCACGCATGTATTCTATGTATGCCTAATTCTAATATACAATAATACATACTCTATATATAATCTAATCTAACTAGGAAAATATTTACTGGTATAGGATGAGATTCAAATTTTGGTTCACATCTGAACTTGTATTTACTGTTTAAAGAGATAATACGATTTTGTTAACTTAAATTTATTTAATAGTACACTTTTCCCATGCTACAGTTTATTGACATTCCATTATATAAACAATATTTAAACTAAATGAGTTAATGTCTGAATATAATGGGTTTGATAGTGGGCTCTGACTGTTCCCTGTTATTGACAAGGAGATGTTAAAATTACAGTATTTTGTCAGGTATGTGAAGGGACAGACCAGTTTTTTCATTATAGAGTAATTTCATTATGAATAATTTCATTATAGAGTTTAATGTATTTGTATTTACATTTCACTATCAGCACTTGTTTAATTAAGGA
>NZ_NXGO01000090.1:0-892 GCF_002774925.1 Candidatus Hodgkinia cicadicola | reverse complement strand
TATGATCATAATGGGGTGGCAGACCATTAGAAGCTGGTGAATAATGTTTCTCTTAAAAACACTACTCCTATATTAATCTCAACTTTAATTATTACAAAATTATATTTTTTGATACTACAATACCTTTGCGATATTAAATGGAAATTTACACAAACCTTTGGATAAATGTGTGCAAAATTTCTGTTAAAAATGTTCAAGAGAATTCATTGAAAACGGTTTTGCATATTTAAATTTTATACAAAAGATTAACTAAAATTTTTTATTTTTAGAATAGTTTCAGGCTTAGGAATATTAAGGGACAAAATTAATCTCAGATTTTTGAATAAGAAATGTAGCATCACACAAAGTTAATTTCTCTCTACAAAGAAAATCGCCGCGAGGTGCACAAAACTTTTCACTGAAGTAAAACAGGTCCGTCTTTTTATTCTATTATTCTGGAACATTATATTTTAAAGACTTCGTGTAAGCCGTGTTATAGAGAATGGGAGTATTTGAAACAGTAATAGTGTTGTACGAGAAACTAAACGCGTTAAATCTACAAACAAACGCAATTGAACTTTCATAGTTTAAAATACCTGTATGTGAGATATTCGACACCACTTCTTTTACTAGTTTACATTTAAAAAATTTAATAGAATATATTACTGATATATCTTCATATACTCTTAACAGAGAATTGTTTGCTATGGGTGTTGATATAGAACGGACGAAATAACAATGTTAAAAGATTCGAAGAAGGTATCAGGTATTAAGTTTAGAATAGCCTCTCTAGAGACCATAATGGCTCATTCTTGAGGAGAAGTATCCAATAGTGAGAGTTTTAATATAAAAACCAACAAACCAAACTTGGATGGGTTGTTTTGTCCAATAATCTTCGGTTCGATTAATACTA
>NZ_NXGO01000089.1:0-900 GCF_002774925.1 Candidatus Hodgkinia cicadicola | reverse complement strand
GAAGGCAGGAGCAGATAAGGTAGCTATTAATTCAGCTTCTGTTATGAATCCAGAGTTTATTGCCAACTGTGTTGAAAGATTTGGAAGTCAGTGCATCGTTTCATCAGTTGATTGTAAGGCAGTCAATGGTACTTGAGAGGTATTCAGTCATAGTGGTTTAAGATCAACAGGAATTGATTGACAGATGCTAGACTTGTTCAAGGTGTTTTATTGTTTTTACTATTAGTGTTGGTTTTATTATTGTTTCTAACAATGTTATTTCATTAACTCTATTGTCGCTGTTGGTAAGTGCAGAAATGCAAGCAATAAATTCAAAAATAAAGTTAACTACTAAAAAACAAAACAATAATCTATGTTTATTGTTCCTTTTTATTGTTTATTTAACACTAATACTTTTATAAATGTCGATGCCTACAACAGAATACAAAAACAAAATATAAGTAGGCCTAAGTAAACAAAATGTAAGTAAGAATTGTTTAAATTCAAATGTCCCAACCTCATTATTTGATGTGGCATTTTCAGGCATATTCAGTGATAAAACTACACTAGTGTACGGATCCACACAATTTTATTACACTATCACTCTTTATTTTATTAAATAAGTTTTACCACAGTATACGTAAGTACTGAACATTTTTTTTTTTAATTTTGTATTTTCCAGTCTCAGTAAAATATTGAGCAATGTAGAAAAACGATTAAGTTTTTAAATACTATAATTATTAATGTTATAAATTTAATGTTACATTATTAGAAATAAACTATAAAATTCATTCATTTCACTATCCTCCATATCTTATACTTCACAAATTTGTTCTTATTCTTTTTTGTTAAATAAACTAAGGGCGTTTACAATTTGAAACATCACCATTTGTAGGATATTTTACTGATTTATACTGCTGT
>NZ_NXGO01000088.1:0-1626 GCF_002774925.1 Candidatus Hodgkinia cicadicola | reverse complement strand
AAATTCGTCTAACGAGCCTATGAGATCTTCTGAAATACACATTTAAATATTATCAAATTTATTCAAGTTTTTTTTTCATCATAGTAAGAGTGTGAAGGTTTATATATTAGCCAGAATTAATATATTGGCGGCCCTGAAATTTTCTAATGATGTTTGAAGGTAGTTGAGAAGTGAAAAGATCACGAAAGGTAGGTAAAAATCTTGGCGTTTAGTGTTTACAAATGATTAGTCAGTTACACAATACCACCTCCTCCTCCCACCGTATGTAGAAAGCCCAGTTAACTATTGAAGAAATTGAAAGGAGGTATGTGTTGCAGGAGTTATCTATTAATTACACAAGTAATGTAGACTGGTGCAATTAATTATTAACAACGTGGCAAACATGGTAGTTAAAAGTAATGATGATGCATGATTCAGAGAAACTGTCACACATAATACCAAAAATGAAGAGAAGGTCCAGGGTAATCTGATCATCATTGGACGAATATTGATGTGGAAAAGTAGAATATCGGCATAACTTAAAAACACTTTTATATAAAAGTAACACAGCAAAGCAAACAAAAGTAAATTGCTTTTTAATAGCTTTTAAGTTAAAATAAATTATTTAAAAAATGTAATAATCTCTGGTACGTAGATTAAAGCATGTAAGCTTTAATAATACTGTTAAAGTATTTTGAATATTAAAATTTTTATTCTGTAAAAATGACAATTGTATTGATTAATTATAGTATACGTTATCGTGTATTTAATTTTGTGTATGTTACAGACACAAACAGTTATGATAAATAGTCGGAACATTTGTGCAGTACCAAGATCTTTAACTATCAGTTCTGTCAGATATTATGCTGCACCATCAGAGAAAAAAGTCTATTCGAGAGAAAAACCACATTGTAATGTTGGTACTATTGGTCATGTTGATCATGGAAAAACAACACTTACAGCAGCCATCACAAAAGGTATATCTGCATGTTACAAAACAGATATATATTTATATTGAAAATTCCTTTCTAAAATGAGTGTTGACCGTATAAGCCATGAGTTCATTCCACACGATAGGCCACATTGGCCACAAACCTTTAAATTAAAACTAAGTTTTGGAACAGTATTCAAAAATGATTGTGCTTAGTCCAATAGTTACCCATCAGGACTGAGTAGGTTCATGTTGAATTCATTTACCATAATACAGTTCTTCAATATACACTTTCTGAATGTTTTGTTAATAACTAATAGCATAAGCAAATATTGTTAAATAAAATTTAATTCATCCATGTTATTATAGTGCCAGTAACAACTAGATATTATTTAATGTAGCAAGTATCATTAAATAGGATTGACTTATGTTAGTATTTGATTTTGTCTTTGCACACGCTCGTTTCAAACAGACCTGATGTCAGGTGTTTCCTCAAGGGTGGTGTTTAAATTGTTTACTCTTTTTTGTGGCATTATCCGACAGCGTAGCCTTCTAAATACTAGATAGTCAACTGTGGAAGTATTCTATTGTCCACGACCTTTCAGAGCTCTTGTGACATAATTTCTGGTTTAATTCCAGCATCCTTCTGATTCTAACATCTATAGTCTATTCAATGGGGATTTTTCTAGGGAATTGTAGAAAGTCTCCATGGATTT
>NZ_NXGO01000086.1:0-1642 GCF_002774925.1 Candidatus Hodgkinia cicadicola | reverse complement strand
GGATCGACTGTGGATGCATTGTTTGTATTACGACAGATAATAGAGAAAAGGCGGGAGTATAACCATATGCGGGAGACGCATATCGCTTTTGTTGATCTGGAAAAAGCATTTGATAATGTAGACCGTCAAAAGTTATGGAATATTATGGATAGAAGAGGATATCCACAGCATTTAATAAATTCAGTTAAGATCCTTTATAAAAGTACATGTGAGCCTGGATCTGAATGGTAGGGTCTAAGGTAACATTCCAATAAGTAAGGCAGGAATGCTGTGTTTTCCCAACCTTGTCTAATACATACATTAACGACATGTTGGGAGCATGGAAATTCAGAGTGACTTCGGGAATACAGCTTAACAAATCAATTTGTATGAGCTCCCTGCTATATGCGGATGACGTAGTTCTTATTCAAGAAAATGAGGATGATTTACAAAGAGCTATGTTTCAATTACAAGAAGTTGCAAGAGAGTACTCACTGACAATATCAGTAAGAAACAACAAAATTATGGCCTTTAAAGGTAAATATCCAGTGAAGACTAAGATAGTTATAAACAACAGCACTTTAGAACATGTGAGCCGTTTCGAATATCTCGGCTGTGCAGTAAGCTATGAATCTGAATATGATATAAGAGAGAAAATAAATACATTTAGGAATATTTGTGGTACGACTCATAGAAATCTAAAAAGTAAAACAAGACACAGCACAAAAATTAAATTTTATAAGTGAATTACTAGTAATATCGAAGTTGATTTATGGAAGTGAGGTGTGGGTCATGAAAAAAAAGGAAAGCGGCAAGATTCAGAGTGCTGAAATGCGGAATGCTAGAATAAGGAATGAAGATATCGGAGCAGAATTTGAAGTAAATGACTTAAATGAAATTATTTCAATTTACAGAAGACAATGGTGGGATCATCTGCAAAGGACTACAGAGGATCGATTGCTGAAAGCGGCACTGAACTATAAAGCAATGTGAGTCGTCCGAGGATGAAATGGTTTATATAACCTAATCCTTGAAGAGGAGAAGAAGAAGAAGATTAAATTTTAAAATTGAATTCTACTCTTGTTATATTAAAACATACATAATCAATATAGTTTTTATTTTTACTTAAGCCAAGATTCACTTTCGGGGCGATTAAAGTTTTGTAAATAAAACTATATAATAGTTGAAAGAAAAAGTGCTCATCATGTGCTATTTATATTGTTTTATCCAACACGTACAGTGTAGGCACATAAGGATTAAATTAGTGAAGAAATAAATTTTTAAAATGTCGATTAGTGTAATAAGCAAAATTAAGAAAACTTGAAACGTGTCAGCTTCAGATTTCAAGTATTAAATATTATAATTGGAAATAACTTCAAGGGCTTAAAATCAATACTGATAGGATAGAAACACTCTTATGAAGGTATTTCATTGTAGTATGAGCGAAATGTTTGGTTTTAAAGGAGATAAAAAAAGACACATGCTTAACCGATGAACAGTGTTATAAGACTGATATCAGCGTGTCAGCGCAGATATTAGATATGTTACGGTGAAACTAAGGAATGCGAGGGAATGATGTTTAATAAAATTAAAATTACAACCTCCATGGTTGGACATAAATTAGGTGAATTCTCGTTTACAAAAAAAATATGTATACATAGTG
>NZ_NXGO01000085.1:0-4773 GCF_002774925.1 Candidatus Hodgkinia cicadicola | reverse complement strand
TAGAAAATTTGGAATATAGTAATGAAAAATATTAGTAACAACAAGATGTTAAAATTAAATTAAACCTCTTAATAAAAGAGGAATTACTTAATTACCACAACAAAAAAACAACTATAACATGAACATTGATTCTTCACACGAACATTGATTCTATGAACATCCCGTATGTTAAGATAATTACTAAATCCCATGAATTTTATATTAGAGATAGTTTAAACTACACCATGTTGTCCAATATTAAACCACATACAACAACTTTTTAAAAATAATATACCTAATAAGGAAAATTGAAAGTTTATCCTTAGATTTTTTAAAACAACACAAGTTATACCTAAAAACCATTAGATTAGACTTAATTATTATTCAAAAGAAAAATATATTTACCACCATTCTATGAGGAATTTCATGGTAGAATATATTAAAACTAATAAACTTGACTGTTGCTATAACAAAACAGAACAAACGTTTGAATCATCAGAAAACATCGAAGTAATCAAAATTTTATAATCTATTTCAAAAAAAAATTAACACATATTTCTGAGAACAATTACTTCAGTGATTACAAAAAACAAAAATCATACTTACACGATTCTTTGATGCCATCAAACAACTAAACATCACAACTACTAATTAGTAATTAATGTAATTTCCATTTATTAAAAATAGTTCTCTTCTGCTTATCATTTTTAAAAAGAAAGTAAAACAACGATCAAGCAAATATATTATATCTTAAATTTGTCGAAGCATTAGAATATATTCTATTACTGTTAGAGAAAAAGAGAATATATTATGACAGATTATTAAAGGAACTATCTATTATAATGTTATTCCGAATATTTCTAAATTAGTGTTTGACTCCAAATTAGAAGCTAAGCACAACAAAAATTATATATATGTTGGTTCTAATTGAGAATTAACCTCTGATTCATTAATAGCATGCTGTTTAGAAATAACAATTGTTGATCAAATGATTCATGATACTTCTCTTTAAAAAATCTTTTAAAATATCAACAGAATTAGTTTATCTGATATAGATATAAAGTTCTATCGTAAAGGTAGAGAAAAATTCATAAGATATGTTCAAAAAAAATATGGAATAAGAAACATTTGTCAAATAATAACGTTCAATTCATTATAAGTTAAGGTGGTCATAAAAGATGTCGGTAAATACTTATTTAAGTTCCTATAACAAATTAAAACTACTATATAAATCGATGTCAACATTCAGCCATGGAACCAATTCTATCTTAGGTGTATTATAAAAAATTATATACCCTCGTCTCTATTTTTATAAAATAATAGACATTACCCTAAAACTTATTGGTTTATATAGACATGTATTAACACATGTTGTAGGTTTAACTATATACAAAACACTATTAGCAAGTGACATACCAATTGTTGAAATTTTAAAAAACAGAATTAGAGCTATATAGCACAATATAAATTGAATAGGTAATACTGGGTTATTCAAAATTTGATTTGTTAAGTCTTAAAACATTTACAATCATTGATTAAACCATAATAAACATATAATAACCAATAGTATGGTTTAGAATGTTATGTTGATAAAAAAGTCTTGAATTATATTTGTAATGACATGGATATTAGAAACAATTCGATTAAAAACCAAGAATAAAAGAACATATAAAACATAAAATCTCCTAAGTATTGCAGATTTAACTGCACTGATGTAGTATATAGACCTAGAACTGATCAAACATATATATAAACTTATTCAAATGTAAGATGAAAACGAACAAAACGAACGAGTCTACACCAGGATATAGATGTTATATTAGATGAAACATATGGAATAATAATATATCAAGAACATATACAAGAACTAGTAATTGTAAATAGCAATAGGAATTGACAATGTACCATTAGCTAACGCTGATATCTTAATAAGAATAATGATTACAAAAAAAACATCTTAAACACCAACAAAAACATAGATAATGTCATTGCTAATAAAATAGGTCACAATTAAGTAAATGAAATACTTGATACATATTATTTAGATTTACAGAATACGGTTTGGCAAATCACACGCAGTCGTTTATAGTTTATTAGCATGTTTAACTACATATTTAATAACTAATCTTCTATTAGAATTCTACATTGTTAATATGAACAACAAAATAATGGACTTTAAAAATATCTATACTATATTATACTTTCATCGATATAGGAATTAATTTCTTTATTACCAAATGTTTGTTTGCCTGTTGATAAGTTTGTTGTTGATAATTATCTAATATGCTTTCTATTAAGTATAATAAAAAAAATTAAATGATCAGATTATAAGCAGTATTAACAAATCTTAACAACAAAAAAAACCTACTTAACTTTTATATCAGATTAGATACTAGAATTATAACAAGAACAATTCTAAAGAATCTAATTTATTCAGGTATAACTTGATAGTTTCAAAATCCTGATAGCTTCAAAGTCCTAAGAAAACAATTATGTATCATTAATAAATACCATTGATAACATTTCTATCAACAAAACACTGATCTTAATTACTTATTGAGTAATCATATTTCTAATAACAACGAAGAGATATTTCCAGTACTTTATACAAAAAACCACTAAATGTTAAGCTGTTGTGTATCTAGATGTCCGACTATTAACCTAAATGAAAGAAATAAACTAAATTCAAAGAATTATGTATTGCGGTTAGTTATAATAAAGATATAATAATCGTCATCATAGTTAACAAAAGACTTAGATGTCTTACTTAAATATAAAAAGAATAGAATTAGATAACGTTATAAATTAATATCTCAATAAGAATTACCGAAAGACTTATGTTGCTATAAGTTTTGTTCTATTTCAAGTTTTAAAAATCACTAATATTAATAAAGTTATAATAAACTCTTTTTAGAGTGCGATAAATCTTTAACATTGTTACTTCCCACTTGTTTTTTTTTAAATTCAGTCTAATATTCTAAATCTATTTGATTTACATTCTATCTAATTTTCTAATAGCCAATACTACACCAACGTTTATAATTTTTAACATATCATTGGTTATAATTTTTAAAACACTTACCTAATTAATATCTGTCCCCGTTGGTCTTTAATATGTAATAAGTAGAATTAATTCTTCAATGATAATAATATCACTATTACCAATATTCCTTTGTAATAAAACACGTAATTATCATATATAATAATACGAAATCTTACACATTGATGTACTTATTAAAATTAAAGATACCAATTGTTGATGAACGAACAATTTTGTTGTTGTTTAATTAGAAATCAATCATTTAGATTAATTTATAAGCTTAGATTTTGTTAGCAATAAATGATTACTATTTTCTTATATTATTCTAATATCTTTTTAAAAATGGTTCTCAACGAGATGTTAATTTAATAGAATTAATCTATTTCATCGGTTTTTTATATTATCTAACATATTAGATGTACTAACGTTTTAATAATATTTTCTTATTTATATTTAAAATATTGCTAATCATATAAATAATACATTGATCTGATGTTATTTTACTACACTTTTTATATATATATATATATTTTGATTATATAAGGTAAATTTATATTATTAATATTAAGTCTAAGCGAAAAATAATATTTTATCAAAATTTAGATACTAAAGTAATAAGAATTAGTCTGTTATGTTATACACATCAAGATTAATATTAGTATAGTTTGTAAACACCCAATTATTCATCTTAAATAATACTTACGAACATTTTATAGATCTACTGATTCATCTAATATTATTCCATTCTAAACATTATATTTCTATTATAGTATCTCAGTTGAATCAAACATTTCTATAAATCCAATGATCTTATTTGATTTTAATTCTTACATTCAATATCAACAAAAGTTATTATTTAAAACTATCTAATCACATAATGGCTTTTATTTTAAATTGCTCATAAAGATCATGGATAAATATTTATTTTTTAACTTTATAACAGATTTCAATTTAATTTACAGCTCCATCATGTAGGCATTTGTGTTTAGATGGTAATTAGTCTCTCTATACGTTGTCTACTATTAAAAACATGTTAATGACTTAATAATTTTCTTCTCTAACATAACTGATACTAATTTAATCAATATAAGCTTATCATTTTCCGTGTTTAATTGTTTTATAGTTAACATTTTACATCCTGTTGTCTTGTTCTTTAATTTTGTTGTATATTTAAGATCTATTACTCTCAAATAAGAATCATTGATTCAATATTCGTTAACAATTATATCCCTAATTCTTAATAAGCTATTTGTAGTGTTGTGTACTATATGGTGTTAATTATAATATTAAACTACTTCAAATGTTAATATCTTTAATTTTTTATGACTGATTAACAAAAAAAATTACTAAGTTATATCTACCAACATTATATCTATAAATTCACTACAACCAACAGGTAATCAAATCTAAATCTTTATGTTTATACCACATAATGTTTATAATATATTAATTAAACAATTCTAAACAAAATATAACAACGATTATGACATAAAACATGTTGACGTTTGATTTAACATCTAAATCAGAATAAACAACAGGCTGTTTGTTAATGTTTATCGGATCAATGACGAATAACCTGTTTCCATTGCCATCGGTTCCATGTTTTAATATCCCATCTATCGGACTAATAACTGAACTATTATCCCCATCAGTGTTGTTATCAAATAACTTCGATAATCTTTCGAAACCTTCAGTCAATGTTATGTCAATTTCATCTTCGATTGTAACCTCTAAGATCTCATCAAATAAACTTA
>NZ_NXGO01000084.1:0-4847 GCF_002774925.1 Candidatus Hodgkinia cicadicola | reverse complement strand
ATTAAAGATAAATTAATCGTGAAATAATGTTATGAGGTATTAGGTCATTACAAGGTTGTAACATTTATGATTTATATCTATCTTAATAATTATATCTACATGACCATAATTGAGATGTTGAAACCAGATAATAAGTATTTGTTAAGCGGTCATTAATTTGATTAAATATATGTTATAATTTGTTGATTTTATTAAATATTATCAAAAAAAATTATATTATTAGTTATATCCAAATATTTCTATTTTTTTGTACTGATTAATTCATTAATTGATTTATATTTATTCTTTTTTAAAATTTAAGTTAAAATTGATTTGGTTTGTTCGTTTTTCCTTAATTCTTTAAGTATTATAAAATATAATCTTAACATCCATTATAATTATAGATCAGTATTCTATATTTCTTATGATTAAAATCGATTATTTATATCAGAGAAATAAACGTCATAACGACATGTTCAGCTATTATAATTGGTATAACTATACATGGTTATGTCATAATTTTGTTAATTTACTGCCATTTAATTTAAAATAAAGAACTTCGATAACTAATTAGAACTGATATATATTGTAATGTTAAAAACTTAAGGTGTAAGAAAATCAATGAAATTCAGTTGAAGAAATAAACATGAAGATGATGGGTTTAAATTAATATTAAACATCCTAAAGATGTATTTAGATGTTGAAAAAGAGAAACACTAATGAATAAAGTGGATAGATTCAATGACATTACAAATAAATTAGGAAGTACTTATTAGATATCGATGTTAATTAAGTAGTTTTAGATAATCTTAATTCAAACTATAATACCAATGAATGATTGGGAATTTATAAATGTATAGTTGTTTGTTAATTTTTTTTGGTCCAACATTCGGTATGTTTTAAAATTTATCTTTTAACAGTTATTAGAGATTGAGTAACTATAATTATTTATATATCCTTAAAAATATGAAGTATTATAACAATAAAGTAAATAACTTAAATTATAATTTTGGTTGATTAAAAACAAAATTGTATGACAACATCGTGTTATCAAGTATAGACTTGGATATTTTAAACACGATTATTGATAAAATAGATCTATTAATATTTAGAGATTACGTTGTGCTTAGAACCAGTTTAAATAAACGTGCTATAAAAAATATTATATTAAAATGATATGTTAAATCAATCAACAATAGTATTGAGTTGTTGGTATTTAAGTCAAAAATTAAAGGATTAAACTATGAAATGTTTATTAATAAATATGAATTCATGAAAATTAAGCTTAACAATTTGTTATATGTAAGCGTATTTGATTTAGATGAAACCATTATAAGCTTCGATGTTAAGAGTTTACTTAAATGTTTACATGAAACGAGGGTTGTTAGTACTACAATGATTATAAATCAATCAAATTTACAACAGAACTTAAAATACAATCTTAACAATAAAATAAAAGAATATATAAATCAAGTTAATATAGTTGATGATTTAGAAGAACAGTATGAAATGATGAAAAAACGTTTATTAATTGAAGTTAACATGCCAAGATTAGTTGTAAAGAAATGGAAAACAGATATAAATTGATAACAGAAAGATATAAAAATAATGTGGTTGTAGCTTAATGGTAGAGTTTAAGAATGTGGCTCTTGAAGTGGCGATTCAATTCTGCCCAATCGTATTGTTATCAAAAATATTTACATCATAATTAACATTTGATTTATCTTTGGATAACATGTTTTTTTCGTTGTCTTATAAAACATATGAGATAAACCATAAATATAAAAGAGGTTTAATAAGTTTGATTTTAATATTGTATAAAAATAGTTAATTAAAAGAGATAAAATTATTAAAAAAAAGAACTGGTTATTAAATTCTAACAACATATGTCATCAAATATTATAATTTATATAAAAATATAAAGAATAAATGATCCTTTGGTCATTTTGTTGTAAACAGTTAATATCATCATCCAAGGATTTGAAGATTTTGAAGTATTTGTTTAATCTAATTAATGATAAGGATTGATGATCAAAATGTTGGTAATAAGATGTTTGGAAACAGATAAAGAGATTAGATGTATAAGGTAATAAATAATTCTGCTAATCCAATATATATGACATGTTGTTTATATTATTTTTAATAAATATCGAATTATATTCATGTTATTAACAGTAGAATGGTTGTTGATCCAAAATTGTAAGATATTAGAGGTATTAAATAAAAGAAATTTATTAGTTGTGACATGTTAACATGTTCCATTTATAATAAATTAACACATGAAGATAAAAATATTACAGTAATTAATGGTAATGATATAACTATTACTGATAGTTTTTTATTATTATTAGGGAATAAAATAAAATTAATAAGTTGAAGTTATAATTTAATGATTTATAATCCAATGAGATTGATATCCGAAGGAATAAACACATATATTATCTGTGATATTTGAAGTTATTAATTAGGTGATAGAACCAAGATGAATTAATAAGACTTTATAGGATGTTTATTAAAGTGAAACAGCTGTTGATGGATATCTGTTATAATTGGTTAAAGATTTAGATTGGAATTGATTACTATGTTTAAAAAATATAAAATTTATTAAAGATATAAAATGGTTGAAGTTATTTTACAAGAATTAATCTGTCTATGGATATTCAATACCAAACCTATAACAAAATATGGTAACAAATAGACTATTAAAATAGACTATTAATGATACTAGTTCTAATCATATTGGGGGTTCTGAAGATAATATGATATCTGTATTTGTAGGAAAGCCATTAAATTGACAGACTGGTTTACAACGATCGGCAACACCAGTAATGAAACAGATAAATCAGCTTATGAGCTTTACAAATGTACTATTATCTCCGATATTGATTTTTGTTGTAATAGCAATTATAACTTTGTGTTATAAAAATAGAGGTAATACCGTTATATCACGAATAAATAAGAATTTACCTTTAGAAATCATATGAACAATTATACCAATTATGATTTTATCGTGTATATGCTCACCCTCGTTTAAAGCTCTGAAGTATCAGATGTCTCAAAAGAGATTACCTTTTATTACTGTTAAAGTGACAGCACACCAATGATATTGAAACTATGAATATCACTTAACTGATAGTAGGTTTAACTATAATTCAAATATATTAAAACCACATCAAAGAATCAAATTCAAGAAAACTAATTTAAATCTCTATCCTGAACTATTAGCAACAGATTATGAACTTGTTGTACCTTCCAGAAGAGTGGTTAGAATATTAGTTACATCTGGTGATGTAATCCATGGCTTTGCTGTTCCAACATTTGGATTAAAAATAGATGCAATTCCCGGAAAGATAAATGATGCTTGAATTAAAGTAGCTGCTCCTGGTATATATTATGGACAATGTTCAGAATTTTGTGGTAAAGATCATTCCTTTATGCCGATTGCCGTTCGAGTTGTATCACAAGAAAAATTTAATAACTGATTGAAACTAGCAAGAAATAATCTAGATAATGCATTTAGAATAATGAGATATGGATCATAAATTTAATAGATTAACAGAATACATCGAAGATAACATATTTCGATTAATATTAAATCTTTATGATATTGTGGTATTTGTTAATGGGTGATTTAAAAAGCATATTACAAACGTTGTAAATTCAATGATGCTTTGAGATCATGTTAGAATAGGTAGATATTATATATTCTTTTCAGTGATATTTGGTACAATTGCTATGGTAATATCTATCTTAATGAGGGCGGAATTGAACTATCCGGGAATACAAGTTTACAACAAAATTGCTAAACTAATATATAAGGAGGGAGATATAGATGATAGGGCCAAACATTTATATAATTCTTCAATGACGGCACATGGACTAATGATGATATTTTATATGTTAATGCCAATGCTTATCAATGGTATGGGAAGTTTATTAATACCTAAATTAGTTATGTCCGATGATTTGGCCTCGAAGGTAGCAAGTTTATGTTCATTCTTTATTTTGGTGTTGTCAGGATTAATTGCAGTGGCATCGTTGTTAACAAAAGGTACATTGACTGACTATGGTTCTGCAACAGGATGGACTTTATATCCACCATTATCTAATGCCAATTACCATACTGGTAGATCAGTAGATCTTGTTATATTTGCAATTATATTAGCATGTATTTCATCTGTGATAACTTCATCGAACTTCATTTCAACAATTATAACAAGGAAAGATAGAAGAGTAAGACTTATAAAGATGTCACTTATAGCTTGAGCAATGCTGATCTCATCACTATTATTAATAATTACTATGCCAGTATTGATAAGTGCTGTTGCGATGTTGTTTTTAGATAGAAGATTTAATACTGTATTCTATGAATCTCAAGCGGGAAGTGATCCTACAATGTTTCAACACTTGTTTTGATTCTTTGGACACCCAGAGGTCTATGCATTAATATTGCCAGCGTTTGGAATAGTAAGTGAAATTATATCTAAATTCTCAGGTAAACCAATTTTTGGAAGATCTGGTATGATATTATCAATGATGTCTATAGCTTTAATAGGTTTAGTTGTTTGAGCACATCACATGTATACTGTAGGACTTACATTTAAATCAATTAAGTATTTCGTAATCTCAACAATGGCTGTTGCTGTTCCAACTGGAATTAAGGTATTCTCTTGGCTTGGTACTATGTGAGGTGGTAATATTCGTTTAAAATCTCCCATGATATGGGCATTAGGATTTGTAATCTTGTTTGTTGCAGGGGGTTTAACTGGAATACAACTAGCTAATGCTGCTTTGAGTAAAGCATTACATGATACTTATTATGTTGTTGCTCATTTCCATTATGTATTGTCCGTTGCTTCGATATTTGC
>NZ_NXGO01000083.1:0-1660 GCF_002774925.1 Candidatus Hodgkinia cicadicola | reverse complement strand
AACTAATGGAAATCTGATTATAAAGATGGCACGATGTTGTTTGGTTATTGGTATCTTTCATCTAAAATTTAAAAACAAATACAAAGGTAAGATGGTACAGGTTGTAAACATGTTAAGAACATTAGGTTTTATGTTATAGATGAAAATATATTGGAAGAAGTTTGATGATGAATATGTTCCAAACTTTATTAACAAAAAAACAAGAAAGAACATAGCTGATGATATTGAAACTAGTAATCTTTTTAATGGTAAAGTTCCGTTATATGAGAAAATTATAAAGTTAACAAAGGTATGTAGGATTGTTAAAGGAGGTAGAAAGTATAGGTATTTGGCATTAGTTATTGTCGGAGATATGTGTGGTAGTGTTGGATTTGGAATGGCTAAAGCAAATGAAGCACAAGATGCTGTTATGAAATCTGGACGTTGTGCTCAAAACAACATGATAAAGGTTCCTCTCGGAAGGAACAAAGAACTCATTTCTAATGGCAGTGGAAGATATAATTCAACCAAAGTATTGATGTGAAATAATAGAAATGGTATAGGAATTAAAGCAAGTAATGTAATAAGATCCATCTTTGATGCATTGGGAATTAAAGATGCCAGTGCAAAGATCATTGGATCAAGAAATCCACATAATGTTATCAAAGCCACATTTATTGCATTGAAAGGACTAAGCTTACGTTTAAAACTTTGAAAATGTTGTTATTAATTCATTTAAACCTTGGATCTTATAAAGAAATCATGAATAATAGAATAAAGTTATCAGGTTGTTTAAAAAAGATAAGAACATGTGGTAAAAGAAGTAAATAAATCAACAGATATAGATCCGATGATAAAAAGGTATAACTCTGAAAGAGAATAGCTACAAAACTAACAGGTAGACATCAAAATATAGTTTAAATGTAGGAATAACAATAAATGTCATATTATCATGATTATAAGTTTAAATCTGTTAAACAACAGATCATCAAGTAATTGTTAAAAATGTTATTAATTAGTAATTTAAAGAGACATGTATTGATATAAACAACCTTTTGTTGTGTTTAATTATTAGATGGTAAAATATATACCACAAGAACTGATGTTAAAATGTGATTTAATCTTAAATAATACTATACTAAAAACAACCTTGGAGGTGAGATTAACTTATTAAAGTGTTATATCTTATTTAGGATAATTAAATGCAGATATTATGATATAAGAATACCTGAAAACAAGAACATATTCATTGCACTACAAACCTTATATGACATTGGTAAGTCTTTTTCTTATCTCATCTTAAGTTTATTTATCCATTAATTTAAAAACCATGGTAAAGATATTATTAAATTCAGAAAGATATAAACTTATTCATTTTATACAAAATAATTTAACATTAGAAACCGTCTTAAGATATAAAATACCATCCGATATAAACAACTTAAAACGTATTAATTGTTATAGAGGATTAAGACATAAGGTTTGATTACCAGTTAGAAAACAACGAACAAGAACAAATATCCGTACTAGAAAGTACATAAAGTTGTAACAGGTTCGATATGTTTGATAAAGAATTAAATGGAATATTACATATACAATTAACAAATAATAACGTTATTATATGCTGTTCCGATAGAAGAGGTAATACGGTATTGTGGAGTTCAGCAGGTGAACGAGGATT
>NZ_NXGO01000096.1:0-66185 GCF_002774925.1 Candidatus Hodgkinia cicadicola | reverse complement strand
AATATTTATACCAGACTGTTAGCACTCATCGTTTAGGGCGTGGACTACCAGGGTATCTAATCCTGTTTGCTCCCCACGCTTTCGCACCTCAGCGTCAACTTAACCCAGTGAACCGCCTTCGCCTCTGGTACTCCTCCAAATATCAACGAATTTCACCTCTACACTTGGAATTGTGTTCACCCCTATTAAGTTCATAGTTATGCAGTATCAATACCCGTAATGAAGTTGAACTACAAGATTTAAGTTTTGACTTACAAAACCGCCTACATGCCCTTTACGCCCAATAAAACTGAACAACACTCGCTCCCCTCGTATTACCGCGGCTGCTGGCACGAAGTTGGCCGGAGCTTTTATCTATTTACTATCACTATTATCATTAAATAAACAGAGTTTTACAATCCAAAGTACATATTCTGTACCTCTTTTATAGGATCTTCATCACTCATGCGACATGGCTGGATCAGGCTTCCGCCCATTGTCCAATATTCCTCACTGCTGCCCTCCGTAGAAGTTTGGGCCTTGTCTCAGTCCCAATGTGGCTGTCCGTCCTCCCAGACCAGCTATAGATCTTGGCCTTGGTAGGCTTTTACCCCACCAACTAGCTAATCTACCGCAAGCTCATCTTGTTCCGAATTATTCTTTACCTGTTGCAGGAATCATACGTTATTACCTTAAGTTTCCTTAAGCTATCCCGTTGAACAAGGTAGATTCTCACGTGTTACTCACCCGTTCGCCGCTAACAACCTGTTTAGAGGTTGTCCGCTCGACTTGCATGTGTTAGGCCTGCCGCCAGCATTTGTTCTGAGCCAGGATCAAACTCTTAATAACTTAAGCTATAACTTCTTGTTATAACATAGTAATTTGTTTTAACGTCCAATCTCAATACGAGCAATATAGGATTAGTCGTTTATTACTATCCCAAGTGTTGATAAAATAACAAACAAAACAAACGGTCAGTAGTAACTATGGTATTAATTATATTTTATTAAAACAACGAAATATCCAAAAAAAAAACAACAACAACCCAACATACACAACTAACTAGAACATCTGATACTATAAACATCGATTAAAATAGTAAAAACTAATAAACAAGAACATTTATCGTTGAATTCACGAATATAAAATCGAAAAGTATCAAAAACAAATGTAAACCGATATAAGACAAGTGATATATGCCATTGATGTTGTTAAACATGGATGTTGATTATAATTCTGTTCCAATGATTGATCAAATAATGACAATAAATATTGAAGATGTACATTTGATGAGTCTATTTATCTGATCCTGGATCTTGGTACCTACAGTTCTAATATTGGGATATACCAACAAAAACAACATCCAGACCTCTATATTTTAATAAAATTTATAGACTTAACATGTTAATACCACATTTTGTGATCGGATTCTAATAGATTTCCTTTAACGGACTTAAAAAACACGAAAAAACAACAACAACAAGCAAATGATGTGTTATGAATATACCAACGTAATTACAATCTACATAAACAGAGATAAACATGTTGGCAACTAATGATGTGGATGGTGCGGGAGTGCCTAACCCGATTCTCCCTTTATTTCTAACTAGTTTGTAGGCGGTTTAACTTCTTGTACATCAGGTTTGGTTTGATTAGGTTCGGATTGAACAGGTTTTGATTGATTTCTGTTTAAATTTTGTATCAAGTTATTAATGTCTACATTTTTATTACTATCCAATCACTTCATCATTCCAGATATAACATCAAACATATCAATAGTTAAAGAATAATCAGCCATCGACATAATAGCGGCATCTTTATCTGTATTAACTGCAACAACTGTTTTAGCATCTTTGACACCAATCATGTGATGATCTGATCCGGATATACCAAACGCAATGTAAAGTTTAGGAGCTATAGTCGAACCTGTACTTCCAATTTGAAATCCAACCGGTGCACATCCCAATTCAACAGCACCTTTAGTTGCTCCGATGGCAGCACCAAGTCTTAATGCCAATGGCTTCAATCAAGTCATAAAATTCTCTTCGGTACCAAAACTTCTACCTCCTGCTATAACTATATCTGCCTTTGATAAATCCGGTAACTCCTTATTAACCTCAAGTTTTGAATAGGATATCAATTCCAGTTGTTTTCTAATAGGGAAATTAATAATCTGATATCTAACATCTGGTACAATTTCTATTGGTTTTACAACTTCATTTGTCTCTTTCTTATTATCAATACTCATCTCTTTTGGTTTATCCTCACATGGTTTTATCTCCGTTTCTTTCAAACCATCCTTATCCACATTAGTAATTGTTGGTCTTGGAGTAGCAACCTCCGAACTACTTTCTTCACATCGAACCACATCTTCTTTAACATCTTTGTTTTCATTTACTTGGTTGTCCTTTGAATTTAAGTTATCCTTTGGATTATCAACTTCTTTATCCTTACCACCTATAACATCTTTATTACTTCCAACGTTGTCAACATTTTGATCCTTTACTTCCATATTTGTATCTGGATTGGCATCACATTTCTTCTCTTCTGGTTGTTTCTTCTCAACCATTCCTACATCAGGATCGGCTATTAATGACAATTTAACAGATATTAACCATGGTTTATCACATTTAAAGCCAACATGTTGGTTTACCATTCCAGCATTTGCCGTTCTAACAAAAATATTATCACCTAAAATATCATAAACATTAGAAATTACATAACGATTCACGGCTGCGGCTGCTCTACATATAACATTGTGGTAACAAGTATCGGTATCAGCAACCGTTATATCATATTTTAATATCAGACCTGCAACAAGTAAAGCACAAGCACAACTGTTTCTATCAACGTTAATAGGTATCTTGGTTGCTAACAAATAGATCTCATTTACCTTCTTTAAAGTCTTAGCACAAGCGTAATTACAATTAACAGTCAATATTCCAATCTTTTCATAAGATTTAGATATAAAATTAATTAACTTCTGATCATTCGAACTAAACCTGTTGTTCTTAGCCTCTAATATTATTAATGCACTTTTCATTGTTAACTAAACAACGTTGTCATTAGGGTATCGACATTATCTATAACCTTTACCTTTCTAATTTTATTCGGTATACCATAATTTACAACAGAAATACACGAACAACAAGTTAAATTCAACTTATTTACATCTTTTATACTTATTTGTTTGTTTATAGCTTTGATCGGATCCAACGTGATAACAGATGTTTCTGATTTATCAAATTTACAAACCAATACACATGGTAACTTAACAACAAAAGTCATGATTCTATTCCGCAATTTACAACGTGCTGTCAATTGATCTGCTTTTTTATCAACTAATTCACAAACACAATAAAGTTGTCTCCAACCCAAGAACGTTGCCAACGCTGAACCAACAAATCCCGAATTATTATCTGAAGATGATTTACCTGTTAGAACCAAATCATATTTTTCAGCAGTTAATCAACGTTTCAATACTTTGGATTTTGTTAATCCGTCAACAATTGATTCATCATAATCATTAATCTTAACAAACACCACTTCATCAACACCCATATCCAAAGCATGTCTAAGTAAACCACTATCGGATTCTTTCGATAAACAGATCACAGTAATTACTGCAGAAGGATCTATTTCTTTAAATTTAATAACAGCAGATATATTTTCTTCATCAATCGGATCTATCATGCGTTTTGCTGTTTTATAATTAAGTGTTCCATTAGCTACTTCTGGTTTAACATCTGGATCATAAATGATTTTAACCGTTATAATAATCTTCATTACTTATTGTTTTCCTAGATTGGATATTGTGTTAACATATATATAAAAAAAGCCAATATAACACAACCACATCAAACTCAATACTCACTGTTATGTTTTAAACAACCAAACGTTGTATCATTACCTCAGAAAAGTATTTGTAACACATACAAAAAAAATCAATCATCATTCCTATTAATTAAATTTCTTGTTATTATAAACTTGTTCAAATTTGATGTATCTATGAAATGTTCATAATTATTCTTATGATCAGTAACTACAACATTAGTTTCAAAACAAACACATCATAATCAACAACAAATAGGTACATAGAATGTTGTAGATTTCCAACGGAATCATTAAGTTATATATACCAGATCGTTTATGTATTTTTTGTTTAGATTTTATTAGTAATATTATCATTAATAATCAATAACAAATATAATAATGTCAACAATAATTAGGTATTGATTTTAGGTACAACGAATTCCTGTGTTGCTGATTGCTGATAATAGAGAAATAGAAAATAAATGAAGATAACAGAATAACACCGTCTATCGTGGTAATTACACCTAAATAATAAAAGGTTGGTTGAATCAAGCAACAAAAACCATTATTAACTCTAAAACACATTCCAAATCATTAAAAATTAAGATTAATTGATAGAAAAATTCAAACAATAATACCGTGATCAAACAAAAATGTCAACATTTGAAATAAAAATAACAACGGTGATGCTTGGTTAAAAGCTAATGGTAAATGATGTTCTTCATCACAAATATCTGCTTTTACTTTTTTAAAAATATGAAAGTTGTATCTAAAGATTTTCTAAAAGAAATTTATAAGCAAAACGGTAATAACTGTGCCAGTATATTTCAATGATGCACAAAAACAAACGACAAGGGACGCTAGAAACATAATAAGTTTAGATATTCTTAGAATAATTAAAGAAAAACAACCAACGCCAACTGCATTAACATATGGACTAGATAAATAAAACCAAAAAATAGTGGTTTATGATTTAGGTAATAGAACTTTGGACGTTTCAATCTTAGAACTAGGAAATGGTATTTTTGAAGTAAAATTAACAAATGGTAATACATTTTTAGGTAGAGATAGAACTTCAATTCCAAAATTTTATACTACATTGTGTCCATGTTTTAAAAACAGAGATCGATATTGGCCATTGGTTAAAAACAAACTTGTTCTCCAACGGATAAAGGATGTTGTAGAAAAAATCTAAAACAGAACCATCAATCTATTACCGATACAGAAATAAATCTACTTTTCATTAATGTTGATGAAAATGGTTCTAAAACATTTAACATGTAACTTATCAAGATCAAAACTAGAAGAAGTAGTTGAAGAATTTATTAAAAACAACCAAACCATGTGAAACTGTTTTGACTGATACAACATGAAACTTCCAAAACTATAAATGAAATAATATTAGTAGGTGGAATAACAAGAATGTCTAAAATACAAAGAGCTGTTGAAAGGTTTATTTGATAAAGAGTCAAACAAAAAAACGTCAACCCCGATGAAGTTGTCGCGATTGGTGCGGCTATCCAAGATGAAGTACTACAAGGAAACATATAAAGATGTATTATTATTAGATGTTACAACGTTGTTATCAGGAGTTAAAACTTTAAGAAGTATATTTACAGGATTGATAGATAAGATTACTACAACACCAACCTAAAAGATCTCAAATATTCTCAACAACTGAAGATAATCAATCTATTGTTACCATAAAAACTTATTAAGATGGAAAAGAAATGACTTATAACAACAAAATGTTAGAAACAATTTGATTTAGTCGAAATCACTAAAGCCCAAGGAGGTATTCCCCAAATTGAAGTAACTATTGACATTGATGTTGACGGAATAGTTCAAGTTTCAACAAACACTAAAACAACAGGCAAGGAACAACAGATTGAAACCAAAACTTCCAGTAGTTTAACAGAAAATGAAATTAACTCTATTGATTAACAAAAAAAACAGGGATGTTGTTAAAGTTAGGAATCGAGTTAAAAACTTAATTTAGTCTACTGATAAATCTATATTAGATACTAAACTATCAAATCAAAACAAATCCAAACATTTATAAACATTATAAATAATTCTAAAAAATCTAAACTAAACGTCAATAGGAGTAAATATTGAACGATTAAGATCAATGTTAAAACAACTGATAGGAAGATCTAGAATATTGGACCAAACGATGTTCAATACTAAAACTAACAACTAATAAATAAATTATATAAATTATTAGTCATTAACAAAATATCTGGATAACAAACAGATTAACAAAGCAAATTATAAATACTTCCATGATAGGTTATCTAAATTTTATTACCATAACTAATTCGTCGGACTAAACATCCATGTTCGAAAATATAAATAAAACTACAATGTTACCAGAAAAAAAATAAGTCTAAGACCACTCATGCCAAACCTTAATATAAAGAACTAACAATAACAAATGAAAACCTCCGATAACATATTTAATACTCTGATAGTTCACATAGAAGTTTAATAACTACAAATAAAAGAGATATGTCTCTAACATACATTAATAACTCAAAACAAATAAGTGGAAAGAAAGAAACCGCTAGAACTGATCCTGAAATGGTTCTTGAACGTTTTAAATATAATACCGAACAATACCATTGTAACAGATTTAATTAATTGTAAGAAATATGATATAATTTTAAGACAAGAAGATATCACAGTAAACATCCATGATCCTGTTGTTAATAAAAAAAGTAATAACCACTTTAGAAAATTTGGAATATAGTAATGAAAAATATTAGTAACAACAAGATGTTAAAATTAAATTAAACCTCTTAATAAAAGAGGAATTACTTAATTACCACAACAAAAAAACAACTATAACATGAACATTGATTCTTCACACGAACATTGATTCTATGAACATCCCGTATGTTAAGATAATTACTAAATCCCATGAATTTTATATTAGAGATAGTTTAAACTACACCATGTTGTCCAATATTAAACCAATATTCGAAACAACAGGTAGTATACTGAAAGTATCAAACAAATCATTGATGTTAATTATAAAACATAAACAAATAACAGAAAACAACAAAGACTTAAGTTTAAAAAAAGATGGTAATATTGAAGATGTTATTATTAAATTGGTGTTAAAATATAATACTTATAGACATACATCATCCTTCGAAATTATAACAAATACATTTAATACATTATATAGAATAAATAAATCATTGGAAGTGATCACTTTTAATAACTAATATCAATTTCTTGTTCAGTTTAAATCTAAAACCTATAAATATAGAGCTGGTTACTCGCTTATGGAGAATGAAACATTCAAATTATTCAAATAAATTGTATTAAATTTAATGATTAAGAAAAGAATAAATTATACTGTAACACATTTGAAAACTAAGAAGAAAGAACTTAGTGGCATTTGAAAGTATTTATAATCGTAATTTGTGGAGTTAATTATTAATTAGCAAAAAAGAAATGAAATAGTAAACCAAAATTTTTACATTGATAGTTTGAAGTTAAAAATTATAAACAAAGAAACCTCATTGCAATGATAAGGGGGTTTGCTGGAAAATATTTTGTTTCTCTTATCCAATAGACAAGTCAATTAATAAGTGATTCAGAATTCAAAACAATCAGACTCCTTAATGGAGTATATTTACAACTTCACAGTTATATGTCGAGAGTTACACTATCGTGTAGTGTATTAAATGCTACCCAATTATATGCATTGTCAATAGCAAGTCAAAAATATGATAGATGATATTCTTCATGTTACTACCAGATAAAGTGTCCAATTTAACTGAATACAATTGAGAGATACACCTCAGATAATGAATACATTAACAAAAGTTAGACTTTGAAGTGCTCATACTGCAGGTAATTGTGTTAGGCAAATAACATGTAATCCAAAACATGGAATCGGTCTCGATGAACAAACAGACATAACAGACTTAATGACAGAACTTTATAATCAATTTACGTTAAATAAAAGATTAATTGATTTACCCAAAAAAAAGTAAAGATAAGTGTTAGAGATAACATTACAGATAACAACGCAGAAGCTTTCAATGACATTGGTCTAAGACTAATGGATAAACGGATATATGTGGCTGTTGGGGGTGGATTAGGAAAAGAACCAAAGGTATTAAGTTCATAAGTTTAGAAAAGGAATATGTTTCCAGTTGGATTACTACTCTTCTTTAAGTATATAGAATATTTGGTATAAACAAACAACGTCCGGTTAGGATAAAACATTTAGTTAAAGAAGTAGGAATGACCAACTTGATTAAGTTAACACATGGATTTAAAAGAATAAAAACAGCCAACACCTCCTAAATGTTCTCAAGACATCAGAGTTAGAAATATTGACACAATAGAATGAGATAATTCCAAAGAATTTGAAACATGATTTAATACTTGAACGTTTTCAAACAAACAACCGAACTTTAGACATGTAGAACTCAGTTGTAATTCAGGAATAGATACTCCAAGGAGATGTATTGGCTGGTGAGGTTGATGGTATATGTAAGATGGATCAATTTTATTGTTTAAATGAGATAAGACTAACCCAATCACAAATGTTGTTACTTCCTATATGTTTGTATTGTAAATATGAAAAAAAAGGTATTTCAAGTGTGTATAGAGGTTTATACCAAACAATATAGCATGTTGTCCAGGTCTAGATTATTGTACAAAAGCCAATACTAGATCTATATCTTTAGCAAAAAAACTGTCAACGTTAAAAACAAATCTTAAGATCCGAATATCCTGGTTGTTAAAACTCATGCAGTCAACACCACTTGTTTGATATTGATATCATCGGAGTCAATAAATCGGGTGAATTATTATCAAATCCTGATTGGTAGCAATGGACTAAACAAGGTATTAGCTCGTGTTTTATGCAAGGCTGTACCAGCATTTAAGGTTATAGGAATTGTAAGATGATTAGATAAACTTATAAAGAAACTAAAAAAAGGATAGGTTTGAAAAAAACATACCAATGTTTAGCTAGAAACAAAATCAAGTTACCTAAAAAAATATAACAAATATATGCTTTGTGTTGGATACAATTATGACAAATGTTATTTGAACTACTTGTTGTTAAAAACTAATGTTATTATAATATAAAAATGTACAATAAATTCGAACTATCAAACGAATATGTCTTGGTTAGAGTACTATCTATTAAACATTATACTAACACTTTGTTTAGCTTCAAAACTGCAAGACCAGATAAATTAAGATTTAAACCAGGTGAGTTTATAATGATAGGATTGATAATTAGAGGTGAATTAATATTTAGAGCTTATTCAATATGTAGTCCAACGTGGAGTGATACCTTAGAATTTTATTCAGTTAAAGTACCGAACGGAGTCTTTACTACCTTTTTACATAAAATAACAACAAAAACCTCAATTATCATTAAAATAACACTAACAGGTACTTTGATTCTAGAAGCTTTGAAACCAGGTAAACGTTTGTTTTTACTTTGTACAGGTACAGGAATAGCACCATTCATTAGTATAATATTTAATCATGAGACTTATACCAAATACAACGAAGTAATAATAGTTTTGACATGCAGATGTTCACGAGAATTACAATTCTTCAACGACAAAATCAAACAACTGACAAACCAATCCCATATTAGACCATTTGTAAGAAATAAACTAAGATTTTATTTAAGTATAACTCAAGAACCATATCCATATACTGGTAGAATAACATGATTGATAAAATCAGGAACGATTATAGCTGATTTAATGATATACAATTTTAACATGCTGGACAGATTTATGATTTGTGGATCACAACAAATGATATTCGATGTAACAAATCTATTGAAAACATTAGGATACATCGAAGGTGTAACCAACAACCCACAAGATTTTGTATACGAAAAATCATATGTTAGTCAACTTAAAAGTAATAATTAAAACCAAATCTTCTGATTAATTGATTTAAAAAATATAAATACTTTGGTTGTAAATCGAAACATCATTATAAATCATGTGTTATATAATAAAGATAAACTTATAACATATGACTCTTAATAATTCAAGTAAAATCTCTTAGCAAACAACATAACACGATATGTGGAGTTTATTTTATTTTTTAGTTAGATAACAACAATTTATCTGAATATAACGAAGAATAATGAGAACTAAAAAGGTATACTCTTCAATAACAGAAGTTACTGGTAATACTCCAATAGTAAGATTAAAGAAAATAGAAGAAAAGTATAATATTAAAACTCAACTTTATGCCAAGTTAGAATATTTAAATCCTTTTGGTTCTGTTAAAGATAGAATTGCCGAAGCTCTGGTTGAAGATGCTTGGAAACGAAACAAATACAATAAAGATACAGTTATAATTGAAGCAAGTTCCGGTAACACTGGTATCAGTATTGCTGCTGTTGCTGCCCGTAAGGGATTAAAATGTTTGATAGTGGTTCCAGAAAGTATCTCAGAAGAAAAAACAAATATGTTAGATTTATTAGGTGCCAACATTGTGTTTGTATCAGAAGGAATAGAAGAAGCTATTAGAACAGCTAAAGAACTTACAGATAAAATTAAAAATGCAATAACGACATGTCAGTTTGAAAATAAGATTAATGTTAATATCCATAAGAAAACAACGGCCAAAGAGATAACTAAATCAGTAAAGAAAATAGATTATTTCGTTTCTGGTGTTGGAACAGGAGGTACTATCACAGGCGTTGGAGAAGTATTAAAGAAAAACAAGAAATCAAATACTTCAATTGTTGCTGTTGAACCTTGAAAAGCATCTGTTCTATCAGGAAAACAGGTACAGTCTCATGGAATTCAAGGTATAGGCGTTGGTTTTCTTCCAAAGATTTTAAATATTAAACTTATTGATTACATCTTCAGAGCAAAAGACCATGAAGCAATTGAATATGCCAGAATCATGGCAAACACAGAGGGAATAGCAGTAGGTCTATCTTCGGGAGCGGCAATCTGTGCTGGAATGAAATTAGGTGAGGTTATCAACAATCCTTTGAAAAAAATATTAATAATGGTTCCATCATCCGCAGAAAGATATATGTCAACCGAATTATTTGATAACAAATCTCAGTCATTATACGAGTTAGCAGAATTATTCGGTCATCCAGATTCAGATGCAACCAATAACTTAGATAAACAACAAGATCCTGTTTTATAACTGATTTAACAACGTTTATAGTCCTAGTTTTTACACCAAATAATCTTTAGGTAATATAAATAAGATTTATTATCCTTAATACCCCTTATTTCGTTGGTTTATCTCTATAATTGTTTATGACTGAATCATTATCAAACATAAGATATTCAAAACTATGCTAATAAAATCATGATAATGTTGTTGATTCATAGAAATATAATTCCAATACTTCAGATAAAATCTTATTGAATCTATTAAAAGATAACATTCATAGCCAACGTTTGATACTTTTATCAACTAAATGGCTGAATAAATCCCTATCTTACTATTAGTTTATCATAAAATAATCTACTTAACCTATTACTTTCTTGATTTTAATCATTATAACAACAAATAAACTCATTTTATTATAGGTTTCATCCATTTACTTGGATTTTGTTTCCTGTTTTATTGAAACCACCAACACCGATATGGGTTATAAGGGGATCGAACCCTTATCCTCTTCGATGTAAACGAAACACTCTGTCACTGAGTTAATTATCCATAACAATTACCATATAGTTATAATATCTTATTGATAATTAAACATGTTATACTAAAAATGATATAAAAACATAAAAACGGAGATAATTATAAACTCTCATAAAAATTCTAACAAATCTGGATGAGAATTAACGTAAGTGAAAATGTTATTACCCTGTGTTGTAAATTATAATTAAAAATTCATTAACACCGAACAGATGTATGTTGTTTAAGATTAACAAAATATTAACTTTAATACCAACATTGAGAACTGGTTAAATCGTTGTTATTATCAGTAATAAATTATTAATCAAATTATATATCTGATATATAAAGATAAATACATATATTTACATCAAGCATATATTTTAAAATAATAATCTATCTCTCTATGGCAATTAAACTGATTTTATTAATTTCTAATAGAACTAAGCTTATTTTGTTGGCAACAGGATTGTAATCACAAATCCGAATATTATTTCTTTATCCACATAACAATTTAAATCAATTTGTAAATATTACCACAATAATCTTATTGAATAATTAATTCTCCATATATAATCCTGTGGTAACGATACTACAACCGAATTACTCTTAATCTTAGATATTAATTCTCATATCGATTCTACCTTCATTTATTTTAACAAAATTAAAACATTTGGTTCCTTATAATCCTAAAATTCAAACACATTTTCTTTTCAAGGATGTTGATGGTATTTGGTATCAACTTAACAACATCAATGGTACCTAATGTCGGTTCCAAATCAGATGTTTATTTTTTTTCTTATACTAATAATTGAATTTAATACACATTTATTACTACTTTTTAATAATTTTACATTAAAATAATAGTTATTAATATCTGAAACAACCTCCAAGCTTAGAATATTATATCCGATGTAGCTGGATCCACATCATTTAATAACAAGATGTCTTTAATTTCCGATTTACCATTACATTCTGTTAATATTTAGTTGCTAATAACAACGTTCATAATAATCTCAACATGCCATATCATTCTATGTCATTGTAAATCAATAACATCATCCTTTTATTCCAAATCGACATGTATTTTGGTATCTGTAAGCTTATTAACAATTTTTCAAACCAGTATCTCTCTTATCAAGTATTATGTTTCATGGTTGTTGTTCAATACTTATATTTTTGATTATCACTTGGATGTTTTTTAATGTTAAAAGATTTTCTTCTCTATCTATTTTGTTAAAGTTTATATCTATCAAATCTACTTAACTGTACATTGATGTCTTTACCTGTTGAATTAAGAGCCAACAAAACAACACTTTAACCATATATCCTTCAATAACGTTGGGTTATAACATGTCCTAGAGATTAACATAATTATTATTTATATGCCTGTTGTAATATGGTTCAAAACCTTTCGGAACCTAATCCTCTTCTAGAATACTAATGTGTCTTCCGATTTTTTGAATAAAGTTCTTTAATACGAATATCTATTCGTTGATTAGTTTTAAATGAATCGTAGTTCCATATTATCACTTTTATAAAATTCAACATCAGATCTAAAACCAACATCCATTACCATGTATTCGTTGTTTCTCCTAATTCTATTTACTTCTTACAACCGTTCCTTTGATTTAATTTCTACTAATTCCATCTTACAGAATGTTTATTTGTTAACTTAATATGACTTACTATTTTCATCTCATATATAACATATCCTTTTATTTTTAAGAAAAGAAGAAACCACTTGAATCAAAGATAATAAACTGTTCAATTTATACTATGTTTAAACCAACGCCCAAATGATTTATCAGAAAGTAGGAAATTAAAATGATATTGATATTTATTTATGAAAGGGATTGATTTGTTGTGGTAAAACAATTAATTCAAGCAAACACGTTAAACTAGTTATAACTAGAAGTGGAATCGTTAAGTTATTAGTAATTGGAATATAAATGTTCTTTAAAGTTAAGTGTTATTATAATTTTTATTTAAATAATTCAACAAAAACACCAACATCATTTTATTATCACCGAAAACATCCGAAACTTAAAGTAAATTAGATATTATTCACCGATTATAAATCTAAGCGGTATGTTATACTGAAATTAATAAACCAATAGATAATATATGTTCTCTAATCTGATGGTAATTATAACAACAACAAAGATATGAATTGATTTGTTATTTAGTTAATGTGGTACTATAAACATCAAAACAAAGAAGTAACCAAAGTTTTGGTATAAAAGATCAAACGTTGTAATAGGTTGTTGTTTGTTTTTGGAAATTTATAATAAATTCTAAATATGAAGTAAATTTTAAGCTTATAAACAGTATTGTAAATAAGAGATAAGAATTAACAGTTAAAAACAGGAATCCATAAGATATACTAATATTTTTAACACTTTTTTGTTTAATGTATGATCAGAATGGTAATCAAGTACTTATTTCAATCTATGATATGTTAGATCTTGAAGATAATCCTTATGTTTGTAATTAATTTTAAGGTATTAATAAACACACCAGATGTTGGATATTTTTAAGTTTAAAGTTTAATAACCATGAAAAATATAATTTTGTTGATTTTTAACAACTAACAGCAACCAATCACTCCATATTTTTGGAAGATAGTACTTGTTTGATTAGATATTTTAAGATCATTAATCATATCAGCATCAGTTAAATAATCTATTATATTTGTAACCATTTTTGTAGTTGTAGTTATATATTTTTCTGCTACCATTTTACCAGATATTATGGCATTATGTAATCCTTTTAATTTCATCGAATCCATTAAGCCAAGAGTACAACCTATTATAGTACATCAATGTAAACATGTAACCGTTGGATTGTTCATGTCATTAACTGCTATTATTATTTTTTCACACTGTATTTAGTTTTAACAGTTCCTTTTTATTAATTCCAGATATTTTTGGATGTGATTTAATCTTTCAAACTCATTGTACGGATTTATATAACAATTAGAATAATCTAAATAAGTTACATATCCGATTACAACCCTATCTTTGTAACAATAAACAAAACCGCCATTAGAATTATCATCTGATGGTCATCCTATTGTATGATATACCGAACCCACACTATTACTTGTTGATCTCGTATTTTCTTTTCTTCTCATATCTTTTGTTGATTTTAATGTTATGATGTCTAAATATTTTTTCAGTTAAGGTTCCACAAGCACCTTCGGCTATAATAACATAATCACTCTTGATTTTGTTGCCACCAGCCAAAGTTAAACCTACTATTGAATCTTTATAACTAAAAAATCCATCTACTGCACAACATGTACATATTTTAACTCTAATCAATGCTTTACATATTTCTCCAATATCTACTAAAATATTTCCCTTATTTCTATATTCATCTGGTACAGATCTTTTAGATTATAATAATTATTTCTTGTTAAATCTCCAAATGTTTTCGTTTGTTATCATCCATGTTGGATTTTAGAGAATATTTAGATATATACTCATAATATTTGGTTCTTTGAATAATAGCTCCAGATACTAAATGACCACCAATTTCTGAAGATTTTTCTAAATATTATTATATTATTTTTTTTGGTTCAAGTCTTTTTAGTTCGATTGCCGCTGTTAGACCTCCGGTCCAGCTCCTACTACAAATGATGTCTTTCATAAACGTTTATAAAATGATTAATAAGATTATAATTAAAAAAATAATTGAATATGTCGGCGACGATTCAAATAGGAATGGATTAAGATCAACCCCAATCAGAGTTATTAGAAGTTTAAAGGAAATGTACTGTGGATATAAAACACAATTACCAAAAGTTAATAAAAGTTTTAGTTATATTAATTCGAATATAGATTTGGTTTACATAAAAAATGTTTTTATAAGTTCAAATTGTGAACATCACATGTTGCCATTCTTTGGCCAAGTAAATCTTGTTTATTGTCCATCAACAATGGTGTTAGGATTATCTAAATTTATTAATATTTTGAATTTTTATAGTACTAGACTTCAATCTCAAGAGAGATTAGCACAACAAGTTGTTACTTACATCAAAAATATTATTAGACCAAAAGCAATAATGTTAAAATTATCTTGTAAACATGTTTGTATGTTGGCAAGAGGTGTTAAATCAATATGCTCAACAAACGGAATAATTATCAATGAGGGATTATCAGTTATATCACCTATGTTAATGAATAAAATGTTAACCGTTGTTAAAGATGAATAATTTAGAATTGAATCGTTTAGATCTAATACCTGTTATTGTAATTGATTTCTATTCAAAAGAAGTAGTTATATTTGTTTGTACAAATGAATTATGTTTAAGATTAACTCTGATAACAAGATCCTGTCATTATTACAACCGTAATGATCAATTTATTTGGTTGAAAGGATGGAAAAGTGGGGATTTACATCTTGATCCAAGAAATATATACCGATTGTAATTCAGATTTTTCTTGTTGTAAATATATTAATATTTTAAATACAATTTTTTAATACCAAAATTCTTTCTTGATTTATTAAATTATTAAAGATAACAATGCGTTTAAGAATAGCTCCTTCACCTACTGGAATATTACATCTAGGTAACTTGTATTCTGTTCTTGCCAATGTTTTGTTTAGTCATAAATATAATTCGAAGTTAATATTAAGAATAGAAGATACTGATATACAAAGGAACAAAATCAACGCAATCGAAAACATCTATGAAGATTTAAATAAGATTAGGGTAAATATCGATGAATCTTCTAAAAATCCTGGTTTATATGGTCCGTATAAGCAAACTGAAAGAATTCATATTTACAAATTTTATATTAAAAAATTATTAAAGATGGGTGGTTGTTTCTTCTGCAAATGTAGTTTCAAACGGGTTAATATTCTTAAAAAAATAAATTTATTATTAGGTGATCCTCCAACCTATGATGGAAAGTGTTTGAATCGTAATTATTTAACCGGAAAGATAAGATTAAAGGTACCAAAAACTGGAATTTGTGTAGGTGATTACAAAATAAACTGATCTAATGTTGATATGCAAGTGTTATGAGCCAATTCAAAACCAACATACCATTTTGCTAATGTTATTGACGATCAATTAATGAAAATATCTCATGTTTTACGTGGAAGAGATTGGCTAACAAGTTTTCCTAAACATATTTTAATCAATTCATTTTTAGGTTTTAATATGCCAAAATATTATCATATTCCACTAATATGTAACAAAACAGAATCTAAACTATCGAAACGACTAGATAATATGGGAATTGATAGTTTTTTAAGTTTAGGTATAATATCAGAAGCCATTTTAAGATATCTTATATCACTGATCGTTTGTGTTGATGTTTCGAACATATCGGAAGCATCTTCTTACTTTAACATTAATAAACTAAAACAACAAAACATACATATTAATGGAAAAAAACTTATACTAATAAACAAAATGTGTCTTCATGAGGTTGTTCATGATGTTAATAATGTTATTAAAAGTTTAATAAGAGAAGGATGTTTTAATAATGTAATGGAGTTATGTGTTAAAAAAAGTCTAATACTACACGATACGTATAAGCTGTTATGCTTTGTTTTTTGAGATTATAAATCAATTAAAATGATTTTTATGTCCAATATAGAGTACCTGTTGTTGAATTTATTATTAATTGAGTACAAGAAACTCATCATATGATCTAAAATCAGTATACAAAATATACACAAAAAAATAACTAATTACCTTGGTTTAAAAACCAGAACTTTTTGTACAATACTAACTCCAATTATAGGAAATAGACATAGTATTTCTTTGTACGATGTTTACCTTATTATTGGTCAAAAGGTTGTAATAACAAGAATAAGTTTAATTCTTGAAAAAATATATAACAAACTTCATCAGCACATCTAAACATGTTTTCTTGTTTGATTTTTCTTGTGATATTTCGTTGTTTTAATAAAATATAATCGAATAACCAATTATTAACAACATTCATTGATTGTTTTCCAATTACATCCAACAAATACTACTCCGTTTTATTTATGCTATTTATTTTTAAAATTAATATTAACCCCAAAGTTAATAACTGTACTAAACACCAATCATGGTATAAATTACATACCAATGATAAAATGATATCATACTAAACATTATATTATTATCGGAATTATTTATTAAAGTTTTAACAACATATATATTCATCTTCAATTTATAGTCAAAATCTTATCATTTATTGAGATAAATATGTTTAATTTCTATTAACATCAAATATTAAGCCACAAAACAAACGATTTATAGGTCTTATATGGTTCTACTAATAATTTTTTGATCACAACGTTGGTTTAGATTTTCCATTTGATATTTTCTAACAAGAATTTATCTAACAACAATACCCGCCAACAATTCTTACCATTTTAGCCATTTATAGCTTAATTCTTCTATATTTGTTATAATAAAGATAAATTTTAAACAAATAGTTTGTAAGAGTGATGTTTAACAAACAAAAAAACATCAATTCAATCAAGCTATTCAGATCTGATTATAATTAGGACCAAATATAAATACTATATAAATATCTATTGAAATGACATTAAATCTGATAACAAAGTCTCAATCAAATTCAATTAGTTCAAAAATTCTAACAATTCATAAATTGTCTTCGAACGAGAAGCCATTGGGAACTAGTAAACTTATAAGAAAAAAGTTACAAATTAATCATATTAAACTTAAAAAATATTCAAATAATATTTATAAAAAACTAATACAAAACATTGCCAATATGTATAATTTAAATAAGAAACAAATAGTACTAGGTAACGGATCGGATGAATTTCTAAGTTTATTATGTTTTACTTGTTTAAAAGAAGGAGATGAAGTAATAATATCTGAGCATGGATTTTTACTTTATAAAACACAAGTCTTAGTTGCTCGTGCTGTTCCTGTAATAATAAAAGATTCAAACAACAAAGTAAACATTAATAATATCATAAGATCAATAAATACTAAAACAAAAATGATCTTCATTACAATGCCAACAAACCCTGCAGGGTTGTTTTTAACATCTCGTGAGATAAACCAATTGTCAACTCTATTAAAGTCAACAAATATATTATTAATTTTAGACATGAATAATTCAGAATATGTTAAAGATGATAGATATTCTATTAAAATAACTACTAATATTGTTATTATTAAAACATTATCAAAAACATATGGATTAGCCTCTTTGAAATTAGGATGAATGTACAGTAGAAACAACCTAATAAAGTCGATTGAGAAAATTAAAAGTCCATTGAATATTAACAAAATAACTCAAATTACAGGCTCTGTTGTGTTATCAGATTCAGAACAACGGAGATTATCTCGAAGTTTTAATGTTTTTTGGTTAATTAAAATTATAATTTGTCTTAGAAAGGCCAATTTTATTATTGATAGGTCATATGCCAACTTCGTTGTAATTAAACTTAATAAAAAACTACCAATATTATTAATTGAAAATTATATTGCTAAATGTAACGTTAACGTTAGGCGGATGTCAGAATATAAATTATTCAACAGCATAAGAGTAAATGTTGGTTCACCACATGAAAACATAAAACTAATCAATCAATTTAAAAAGCTAAAGAAACAAAAATTTGTATTGGTAACTCATAAAACCGAAAAATATACAACACAATATTGAAAAAATTAGAAGATAACAATTAAAACGTTTGAATGTTTTATTTCTTCGAATACTAATAATTCGTTGCATATAAAGTTATATTGTATTGAACAAAAAAAACATACTAATAAATATATTAATTTAAGATAAAATGTATTACCATGTTGGCCAACGATTATAAGTCAACACAACATAAATAGTTGTACAATGTTTTAACAAATTAAGATAATCCCTTATTTATATTCTATTAGAATTGAAACTTATCATAAACAAATCAAGAAGTGTTAAATATAAATTCCATTTAGTTGAATAAAGAATTAATTAACAATATATTATATTATGATGGTATTACTTCATAAGTGAGGTGATTATATCTTCTAAAGTTATTTGATTTTTGTAATAACATGTTTGTTTATAGTTAATATTCAATAGAATGAATTAGTTGGCGGCTTGTTAATAAAGATAATTGATTTAGAATAATAACAATCATGGCATGTTAAGACTAATAAATAGAATGATGATAATAAACTCACAACGTTGTAACAGGTATTTATGTTGGTATTAAAGATATTTGTATTTAGTAGAAAACCTTAGTTAAGATGATGATGTTAAATTAGGTTCATAATGTTGTTCGTTGTAGGTTTCAAATTAGTATATTAATTTAGATAACCAATAGTAATTTATTTACTAATGTTCATGACGATTAAAACAAAATCTATATAGTTAATAAAACGTATATTTGATCTTATTTAATAAATTATATTCGGAATGTACTTAAATTTTAATATAAAATTATCTTGATCTATACCAACATTTAAAGATACCAATGGTAGTAAATTTTACCAATAGCTTGAGTTAAAGAATTAAGCTTTAGATAATTCGCTAAAATATTCGGCATGTTATCTGTTAATCCAACAAATTGTCTAGTAATAATTTTTGATAGAATAATTTAGCTGTTAGCAACAAAATCGGACTTAAACATGATTCTCCTTTTTTTTGGTAACTTTGTTAAGTTCTAATGAAGATTAGATAGATTTTTAGTCTAATATATTACTAACACACAAGCAATTTATTACATCCTTTTTTCTAGTTAATGGATTGAACCGTTTTTTTAATTTATTTAAAGATATAACACAGTATAGACATGTAACTTAAATAATTCACGTACATTAATAACAAAATCTTCAATTATAAACTATGCCATAACAAGCTGTTATTAACAAAACTATATCTACCTATACGTTACTTCTAACATTTTCTTGTTATCTATATTCCAATCTATTATTGGCAATTAGCTGATATAACAATTAGAAACAAGTATGTTTAATTTTACTAACACTACATTTATTAAAAACAAATAATAATCTGCTAATTATATAATATAACAATAAGTAGCTACATGGATGTTATTGGAATTGTTTGTTTAAATCGGAAATTTGTCAACAATATTAACCATAGGTTCTGGATATTTTTGGTATATTTTGATCTTATATTTTTTATCGGTCATCGCAACACTAACAACATTGTAACCAATAATTACATATAGAATGATGGTTCAATGTAATTAATTTCTTAAACTAAACACCTATTGATAGTGACATCAGCATATATTTCAACATTAGTAGATATAAATTATCTATCCATAAACATATAAATATCGATCAAAGAGTTATTAATCATAACATTTTATTATAAAACTAGAAATATATTTACCAAATTATCAAAGGTTTTTATATCTTAAAATCTCCATAGTTTATTGATGAAACATAGAACAACTTTATTTTAAGTTATTCAAGATATTTCACTTGTCTTCAATCGGTTTATATTTCCAATTTTATATCGATTCAAAGATAAACAACCAATAATAGTCCAACTTATGATTATAAAATTATATTATAAATTACTATTAATTACTTAACGTATACAGGTTTTTTATAAGTCACTAGGATGTTTATAGTTTTAATAAAATTTTCTACATTATTGATACAATTTACCTAAATTCTGTCCATATAAAGTTGTTGTTAATTTAATATTATTTTAAACCTATCATAAATTTATAACCTTATTACTTATAATAAACCAACAAATATCAGCTACATCTTGTTTGTTTTAACTTAATAGTTGTTATAATCAAAAGATTTTCTCCATATGTTTCTTGTTGTTAATTAATTATACACCGATTAGTATAATAACACAAATTATTCGTTAAAATAACTCTAATCTTTCTTGATTGTTAATTACCATCCTAATTACATAAGTTGTTATCTCATTCATAAAACAAAGCTGCAATTCTAGATGTGGCCGTTGTCAATTCACATTTATTCCAAACAAGATTATTTAAATTAATTTATTCTAAATCTATATCTTATTTCATGTCAGATTTTATTCATAATTGTTATTGGCATTTATATATCTTGGATATTAGATCTATCGAGATGGTACCTTGGGTCATGTTAATTATATTCTTGTCAATGTTGGTCTCTTTTTAATAAAACAGATCAAATTAAATGTTTTTATTCTATCTCAAACCAACATCCGATGGTGTTACCTTCAATTATTAATGTATCTATTACAATTATACTTATGATTGTTATTTTTGATACATTTTTCTATCAGACAATGATAACCAACAACTTTAATTCACTTTAAATTCTTTAGGAATAAATAAACACAGAATACTATAAACTGGAACATCTAACAACAAAATTCTGACAGTTTTCTTTGTTTTTCTTAGAAATTATATCATACCATCATAAAATAACGAATTATTTCCTATCTTTTTTTTGTTTAAACCATCCCAATTAGAATAACAATTTATTTACTTAATTCATACAACATTGGTTTAATTTTTGATAGATAATATCTTATTAAATAAGTACTCCTATCTTAAACAGGATAGCAACAGTTTTATTAAAACATTAACATATATTAAATTAAATACTAATTTCAACGATACTTATATTTTGATATTAATATCCAATCTTATGTATATTATCTCTAAACATAATCTATTTATATCAACATTTCAACAAAATAAATACCATTTACAAACAAACATATATAATCCAATCAAATTCAACGTTTATAATAGGCCATTTTGTTGGTTTTTATATCGTTAGATTATAATTTTATTTGTTCCATACTATCATTTATACCTAACATAAATTTTTTATTACCAAATTGAAGTATAATTACATACGAGAGTATTAGTCGGATTCAAATCAACATGTACCACCATAGAATAGATACTATTTAGATTTAGTTGGAGAAAGATTATGTAAAAGAAATATATTAATTAAAATAACGGTAAACCCATAATAACATACAAACCGATTAAGTTAATCTAATGTAAAATTTACAACAACCAACATCTAAAATCAAACTAAACAACAAAATATAGACAACAAATGTATAATCCGTTAACGACAAACGATCAGTACGTTGCGATTAACATACCAAAATGATCCAATTAAACACTAATAACATGTCCAATGATTAACGGTATCAACATTAACATCTCCACCTATAACAAACCAAACGACCAAACATTAGTAGTGGATTAAACCAATGAGTTCTTTAAACGATTAGTATAAATTCTGTAAGATATTCTAACACTTAAACAAACATGGAGGTTATAATTCAAGAAAACGAATACACATGAAGATATTACTTAACAACAAGTTCATTACTTTAGAATCACCATGTTAAAACACATCCAAGATTACATACAATTTGTAAACACATTGAAAACCAACATTCTATTAATAACCGTTGTTATATAAACAGAAAATCCATGAACAACAACCTCAGTCTACAAAAAAACCATAACACAAGGAATCAATATATCGATTTGTACTTAATTTATACCCAACAGGGTGTTTGGACGTTGCGGTTGATCGATGACAGAAAATTTATTCTCATTTGGTATTAAATAATCTCTTTAAAACATCATTGAAATAACTAATTATAATTGTACCTTGTTTAAAGTTCTGAAATCAAACAACGTCCGATTATACACACTCCATAATTCAGTTATTAAGATCTGTACACATTTAACTCCGTTATACATTTTGTAGAGTCATGTATTAATCTGGTTCTATCCACGTTGTTCCGATCATAAATTAAGAAAACAAAAGAAACCCAACACTAACTTGTTAACATATTAGAAAAAATTAAGATCAATGGATTGGAGATTACAATTAATGTTGGTTCAATGGTCTTAAATATTTTAAAAGAGATGTAAAGCTTAGACAGTAATAGCCGATGTTAAATGCCAAACATATTAAGATACTAATAACCTGATCACAACGTTGTAGTATCTGTTTCGAAGACATCTAGTGGTTCTTGAAGATTATCAATGGTTCGGTAGATCATCAATGGTTCGATAAATGGTTCAAATAATCTGTTCCAACAAAAAAACAACAAAACTGTAATCCCTAATCTAACTTAAAAGTATACATGTTTAATCAATTTTAAAAAAAACATTAAGTAATTATTAAAGGTAATAACAACCATGTACAAGAAATTAAATCCAACCAGATGACAGATTAGCAGTGATTAATCCGTTCTGTGACAACGAAACACATCAGTGTTGTGTACAAATCCATGTTTACAATTCATGATGTATTAATAATAATTTAAAACAACCAAGCAACAAGATATAGATGTGTTAGTAATCATAATTTTGTTTGGTGTTAACATAATGTAACCATTATCAGATAATAAAAGTTATAAGATAAACTGATCTAAACATAATAGAAACCGAACATCTACATCAACATTTAACTGAATTAACATCGAAACAACACAGACATAACACATCTTGGTTAACGATATATTGATTATTAAATATACTGATATAACTTGGTTAAACCTAACATTCAGTTGAAATGAACCAAACATAACCATCGGAACAATATGGTCCTATTGATTCATGGCAAAACAACGTTAACTTTGGTGATTACTAAACTCTTTGGAAATTACAAACCATACGAGGAAACAGGATCTTATCTCCATGAAGAAAAACCTCGATAAGAATAACTATATCAACCACAGAATGTTGGATATGAATCCTAAAACAAGACATTATGTTCATGTTGGTTGTTTAGGTTATCCTTATTACATAAAATGTAACAACAGGAACGGTTCAAATGAATGGAACCATTTTCGTTTGTTCAGCATACAGATGAACCAATACCTCAAACAGGAGAACGGATATTGTTAACAAACCAATATAGGTAAACCTATAAGTGTTGTTTTCTTTAATAAGATCGATTTAATAGATGACTTAGATTCAATAGAACTTATCGAATTAGAACTTAGAGAATTATTTTCTTCTTGTAATTAATTATGGAAAAACACCAATTGTTAGAGGATCAGTGTTGATGACTTTGTTAAAAACAAAAGACGAATGATGTGATTAAATAAAAAAACTATTAATTAAAACAATTGATAAACATATACCAACACCAAAACATGAAAGAGATAAACCATTTCTAATACCAATTGAAGATGTGTTTTAAATTCCATGAAGAGAAACTGTTACAACAGGACGAATAGAACGGGAATTAATTAAAATAGGAGATGATGTAGAAACAATTGACATCAAACAACCGATATAAAACAACATGTGTTGACAACGAGATGTTTTTAAAAAAAGACTTGATTCAAGGAGAGAAACATGGTTACAACGTTGGAATTTTGTTTCTAGATATCGATAAAATATTATTAAATAGAGATAAGGTTTTATATAACCTAAATCTTTATGTTCATACTCTGTATGCTTAAACTGAAATTTATACATTAAAGAAAGAAGAATGGTAGACATAACCCAATATTAAACAAGTATAAACCTCAAGTTTTACTTACAGAACTACAGATGTAACTGTGAACAATTCATCTTGATTAAAGGTATTGAAATAATAATGTCCAGAGATAGTACAACAATATCAATTGAATTAATTATATCCTGTAGTTATTGGAAGAAGGATTGAGTTTTGTTGTTAGATAAAGAGATAAACCGTTAATGCTGAAGTAATTACAAGACTCATAAGATAGATTTAGTGTTTAATATAAGATCTAAATCATTCAACTTACCAACATCATCATCGTATATTGAGAATTAAAACTAATATAAAAGTAACAGGAATCTGTAAGTCTTTCAACAAAAAAACAAGGAATTTACAATCAACACTACTCTAATACATAGATAAAAAAAGGAGTAGAGATCGATTATGAGATAAAAAAACATAACTCCAAAATGCTGACAATAACAGCTGACTTCAATGAACATATTTTCTAAACTGATTAAGATCTCAATACCATCAAGGTATTTATATTGGAATCAAACAACCAAAGGTACATCGAAGAATTATATTAACTCTTAAATGAAATTAGTATCTGTAAAGTCTAAAATGATATCAATTAATGGTAATGCGGCAACAATGTTGGATATCTTGGCATGTGTCGTTGTATCAAGTAGTCTAAATTTTATTAAATTAGGATATAATGAGAGATAGTTGTTAAAAAACCTTCAAAGATATTGATGTTAAAAAAAAATAATTTATGTTCCGTGTTTTATTATAACTCCAAACGAATTTGGTTCAGTATTTGGATATTAAAGACTTAAACACAAATTCAACTATAAACATCAGAGGAAAAACAAAAGGTAGAGAATTTACAGGTGTGATCAAACGTTATGGTTTTTTGGGACTAAGTGCATCACATGGTGTATCTTTAACCCATAGATCGTTGGGAGTAATTGGTTCAAGACAAGACCCTGGCAGGGTCTGAAAAGGAAAGAAAATGGCTGGTAGAATGGGAAACGTTTATATTAGTTTAAAATTAGTCAAGATAGTGGTTATTAATAAATTTACATGTTGAATTATAGTTTATGGATCTGTTACCGAGAAAAAAAACAACATCTTATATCTGCAACAAACAAAAATATAACTGTTTTATTCTAGGATCGATATTGTTTCCAACGTTGTAAGATGAGAGTTGGATAAACGACGTTGATATGTTTCATATATTAAAATAAGATCAGATTCAGAATATAGTAACAAAAAATTATACAAGCAAAAGGGCATGGGCGTTGCAAGACATTCAACTAAATCAGTATCACAATTTAAAGGAGGATATAAATACAGTGCTATCAAAAAAATAAAAAGATCTAAAACCAACAAACGATATAGGGATATTGCTATTAGGAGTGTATTGGTTGAGAAAGTTAAAGATGGTAAATTGTTATTGATAAATAGATTAACTAATGTTAGGAATTTGGTTGTATCGGGATTATTGATACACACTTCTGATGAAGATAAACAAATTATTTATGCCACAAAGATCGGATTTTGTTGTATACATTGATCGAAGTTAGATATTTCTTCGTTAATCAAAACAAAACAGCTATTATTCACAGATTTAGCAATGAACAAACTCTGTAACACTTTAGAATCGAGATGACAACTGATTACAAACTAATTAACCCAACATCACCAGCAGAACAAAACTTAATACAACTATTAAATGTTCCGAAATAAATAAAGACAGACCTATCAAACCATTAAACAAGAAAGATATATGTGAATCATCAGATAAGAACAACACTGGAAGATTACTGTAAGAACATAGAAGTGAGAGATGTAAGAGAATATTTCGAATAATCGATTACAAAAATTTACCAATAGGAGGTTGTTAGTTATTAAAAATAGAACATAACTCCTAACAGGAGTACCAACATTGTTGTTGTTAAAAACAGAACTGAAATCTTTAAAGTATATTGTTGCTGTAGATGATTTAAAAAAAACCAAAACGATCAGATCAAACAAAAAAACATAATTGTGGTATAAGCAACGGATGGAGGTTGGAAATCAGCATTGAGCTTAGATGATCTGCTTCTTGGTACTCAAGATTAGTTGTATGGAATTTTATTCTGAATAAGGTAGAAATTTATCAAGACCAACAGGTTGTTGTTGTTAAGATTTAACAAAATCCAAGATAAAGTATTAATTAAAAACTTAATTCAGATATAAGAAGATTATTAAATAGAAAATATACTGTAACTATTAGAATAATATCAACCAAGAACCATTTAATAAAAACGATTAGTAAGATTAAAAGATCATGTTGGCTTGAAAAGAAATCAAACGTAAGTAGAATAACAATGAATTCTATTGATCATCCTATGGATGGAAGTGAAGAAAAACTAGTGAAGAAAGACATCCCGTTTCACCTTGAGATATGGTTATCGAAAAGAGAAACCAACAACCAAGCATCAAAACACCTTATCTAAAGGTTGATGTAGTAATTAATGTCAAGATCAACTGTGGAAACCAACGTTTGTTTCGAACAGGATCTTAAAGATGATGGTATTGTTAAGTTAATATCAAAACCTGAAACAGAAATAAGTATATAAATTCCAGAATCAATTGATGGAACGTTTGAAGTACATTAATGGAATGATGATTAATAAAATTAAAATTACAACCTCCACGGTTGGACATAAATTAGATGAATTCTCTATTAAAAAACAACATGTATACATAGTGGTTAGTATTACCTACCTGTTTAACAACATCAATGACAATCCAAAGAAACTCCAATGAACTAAAACATATATTGAGAGGTGATATATGTGTTGTTATTAATAAGTTGGGATGGTTAATAAGAAAGAAGAATAGCTGTGTTGTTAATCAATTTCTTAAAACATATACACAATGATGTGGGGTTTGGAGGTTTTGAACTTTAGATTCATAATACTTAATAGATTTAATATCGGTAGAAGACATATAAAAAACCAAACTTAGATATGGTTCAAAGAGTAGAATATTAAAGATCAAGAGTGTAGGAACCAATGTTAGTGTTAATGTTAATATAATTAGTAAAAAAACTAATCCTTATAGGTATATCGGTTGTTATTAACATCTAATTGAAAAGATTCGGTATTCTTCATGTCTAAATGATTATTCCGGATATTTAAGTTATTAAACTGAAAACATGTTTGGTAAATTGTTATAAGAACCATGGATTTGATAAGGGTTAGTATGAAACAGGAAAAATATTTCTATAGAATAATTCTAGGAACCGATGATACCACATCTTTTCTACAAACAACAAAACATTCATGTAAAAGATTTAAACGTTTATGATTTAAAGAAGTTATTTTGATCGAATATTAAAGTCATTGTTAAACAAACAGATAATCCTACTTACCATCCGTTAGTTATAGCCAACAGGTTGATAAATGAAACAAATAACATAATAATAATGGTAAATGTAAAACAAATATCTAAATCGTTAGTTGGAACCAACATAGCTGAATTGAAAGTAAGATATTCTGGAAGAATAAACAGAACAGATGTTGTTCAAACAGTTATAACATATAAAAAAGATGTTATTGCAAATGTTCTCTACTAATATATCCTATGTCAACGTAAATGTTCGAATAAGCTATGGTGTTTGTAGTATTAAAGTCTGAGTATATATTAATAATTTAAAATAAACATGTTACAACAAATATGGATAAATTCAGAGGAAAGAATTGAAACTTTAGACCGGTTATCTCATTGAACGTTGAATCCATTGAACAGAAACAAAATAATTAAAGATAACATGAGTATAAATTGAATCTGTTAGATCTGATAGTATTAACTGCATGGAAAACGGTTATATGGGTGTTGATAAGAAATGTTTCATGATATTTTATTAACAATAGTGATACATTTAAACCGCTGCCAACAAACAGGTAGATAAGAGAGGTATAGAAATCTCTGGATTTTGTTCTTCAGACTAAAACCTAACAGGATATTATTTGTTAATCCATCCTCCTTCAAAGGAGGTCTATAAATGTTGTTCTTAGGTCCATTAATTGTAAACTTAACGATTGATGGAGATCATGGATGTAGAATTATGGGATCAACATGTTAGTGGAAACTATTACTAAGGACTTATTAACAGAAACAAAAATGGTATTGGTTATTAAAAGAACAAAACGATCAAAGAAATATAAAAAATAATAACAAGTACAAAAAAAACACTTAGTATCAGATAAGGATAATAGATTTAGAATTGGTTCAAAGATTTTAATTAAAAGCCGTTCACTAATCTCTAAACGTAAATCTTGGTTTATTGTAAGTATGGCATAATGGTTTTACCTAGATCTGTTGTAAAGGTTATAGATAATTCTGGAATAAAATTTATTAGATGTATTAAAATATACAAGTTCAACAAACAACCGTTGAGCTAAATATGGAGAATAAATAAAAGCTTCAGCAATTGTTGTATACCCAAGATCTAAAATTAAACAAGGTAGTGTTGTTAATGCTTTGATAATCAGATGTATTAAACCATTTAATAGAACATTTAGATATATAAAGTTTAATGAAAATTCTGTAATAATCTTAAGTGATAAGTTAGAACCTATAGGTACCAGAATATTTGGACCTGTGTTGAGAGAATTGGAGGTTACTAACCAAAATATACTTTCATTGATCAATTGATGTTGTTTAACTAATATTTAAAAGAACAAAACATGGATAGTTGTTAGTATAAATAATAAAAAAAATAAGAAATAAATTCATGTAAACACAACAGGCATATACCAAAAAGGTATAGTCAAGATTATCGGCTGTTTTAGTATTCATTTGTTTAAAGGTACTGGCCGTTGTTACCAAACAACAACTTAAATCTATTTAATCGAACCAAATGTTGGTTTTTAATAGATATATCTAAGCTGAATCTAATACATATTTTTATATTAAAATGTACATATGTTACCTAAGATTAACAAAACCATCTTATCTGGATGTGTTAACAACAAAATCCAATGAAACCTCCAACAAGATTGGAACATCCGTTCTTCATTTGATTACTGGATTTAAATCAGTTTTAATTAAAGTTAAGTCAACAATATCTGGATTTAATGATTAAGAAACACCAGGTAATCGGATTCAAGTGTTGCATTACGTTCGAAGAAACTATATACTTTCTTGGATAAATTAACATATAGTACCACTCATAAAATGAAGAACTTCAAAGGATTTAATCTATCATCTTCTGATAAGAATTACAACATTTCGGTTGGAAAACAAGATCGATCGATGTTTTCGGAGACATAGTCATGTGAGAACATTGGCCAAACAGGATCCAATATCACTATTTGTATCAGTGCGTTAGCACAAGTTCATGTTGTAATGTTGTTAAAGAAAATCAAATCGAACTTCATTAACATCTAAGATCAATACATTAAAAGAAACCAAAACAAACAAAATGTGATATATATTATCAACAATGTTAAACTAACACAACAACATTGTAACCTTTTGTTTCTTGCAACAAAAAAATGAATCTATTACTACCAGTAATCATTGATTTACTTACCAAGAATAATAAGTTCAGTTAATATAAGAAGTAAATATATCGTTGTTGATAGATCTCAAGGATATTATTCATATTTTTTCTTCTGATTATTTCAAGAAGTAATAAAACGACTAGATAATCCAAGGTTGTTGTTAAGAACAACGAAATAATCTCGATAAATCTAATAGTATACATGGAAATATATATTAGAATCCATTATCTATAATGAGAAATGGTTCGATTTCCAACCTCTATACCTTAAATTCAAAATCAAATTCATCACTGACATCTAAATAACATAGGTACAGTTATAGTATTGGTGTTGGAATTACAACATTCAATCACCTAATAAACTAATAGATGTTAACCATATAATAGGAATTACAACATGAATAATCAAAACAATTCAGATATCAGAAATCTTAAATCTAAAGATATATTGGGAGTAGTAAACATCGGAGATAAAACATTCAGGTTGGTATCCTGTTATTAACAACAAAGTGATGGTATTAAACGAATTTAAATCCAACTAATACTAGAAAGAATAGTGGTTGTTACTTTATCAAAAAAAACTACTACTATATGCCATTATAAAAGAATAAAACTCCATTTACATGGTTCCAAACGTTCAAATGTTTGGATCATTCAGAAGTATTGATATTAAACAACTGTGTATTTATTAAACATAAGTTGTGTTGCGGTCTGTTACCACGATTTAGTAATACACTTATCAAAGTTAACAATTAATTTTAAAGGTATTAACATAGATCATATTAAATAGATAGTTATAAAGGAATAAATCATAAAAACATCGAAGTATTCAAATGGTCTGTGAACGTTTGAACTCCGATCCTGTTATATAATTTTATTTCAATTAAACAGAACCAACGTTCAGTCCAACATCCAATCGTTAATAAATATAATGAGTTCAAGGTATAAGTTCGGATATAGGTCTATAACTTATTAGGTTGTTAAGAAACTAACCATATTAAAAGGTCATAAATGTTGTTAATGGTAATAGTGATAATCTACACGGATAAGAAATATTGGATCGAACGTTGTTAAAAAGTAATAGGATAGAATTAAACGTTCAAGATCCGATAATACCATCAATGTTAAGAAAACTTAATAATAGAAATTATAATCTGATGAATAAAATCAACTAGAAACCTAATCATGGAGACATCATGGTATTGTTTAGCCGTTGATGTTTTATCTAAAGTATACAAATAACTCTAAAGAAAGGATGGTACATGTTGTAAACATACTCGACACATTAGATTTTATGTTATAGATGAATGTATATTGGAAAAAAGTTTTGATTGATGAATATGTTTCCTAACCCTGTTGATTAAACCAAAAAAAAAACCATATCAATGTTATTGTGTTTGGTAATCGTTTGGATGTTTAAGATCTCAGTATATAGGAAAACATAAGTAAAGTTAACAACAAAGAAATATACAAGGATGTTTGAAGACAACAGAAACATAGATCTTGAGTATCGGTTGTTATTAGGAGATATTTATTAGTAGTGTTGGCTTCGGATAACAATAAAACAAACAGATAGAAACAGGATGTTGTTACAAAATTCTGATCATTTTGTTTGAATAATATGTTAGAGGTTCCTCTCGGAAGGAACAAGAAACTTATCTCTAATGCCAATGTGATATAATTAAAACAAATATTGATGTGTTGATGTAAAATGACCACAACATTGTAAGAACAAAGCAGAATAATGTTACAACGTTGGACTCTGTTGTGTTTAGAGATTATAAATGTTAGTGTTCCATCATTGGATAAAAGAAACCAACATAATGTTATCAAAGTAACATTTAATACATTATAGAGAATTAAATTCAAACTTCTAATTAAATGAAGAATGGTGTTGTTAAACTCATTGAATTCAGGTTTCATGAAGAGGATCACGAAGAAGTAAGATGAGGTCATGGTTATTCTAAAGGAAAGACATATGGTAGAAGAACCAACGGTCAGAGATGTAGATCAGATGGTAAGAGGTATAGTTATAAACGAAACAACATCCAGTTAACTGAAAGATATTAGAATATGGATTTAAATGAGGTAACAACAATGGTGGTCATATTATCAAAGCTATAAGTTTAAGCCTGTTGAACAACAGGTTATCAAGTAATTGTAAGTGTTCTATTAAAAATTTATAGAGATATGTTTGGTATAAGTGATCTCTGTTATGTTAAATCATTAGATGGTGAGATAACTGTCACTGGATTGATGTTGGAATGTGATCTGGCATCTGATAATACTATACTTAAAATAACAAATCTTGGAGGTAAGATTAATATCTCAAATGTTGTATTCCGTCTGAGGTAATCAGATAAAAAAATATAACCGATACTATAAAAAAGAAATATCTTCGTTGTTACTACACACCTAATGTGACTCTTGATGGACCATACTTTGTTATTCCATGTTAAATCTTACTATCTGTTAGTCCAATGAATCTTGGCATGAACGTTGTTTAAGTTAAACAGGACCATAGGTCATTACATGTCATAGAAAACATCCATCATATTAATTAACCATCTTGAAGTATAAAATTCTATCTAATGTAGATAACTTGGATATATTAACTACTTAAAAAAAGAGATATAGACATAAGGTTTATTTGTTGGTTATAAAAGGTAACAAACAGCAACAAACGGTCATGTCTAAAATACATGAGATTATAATAAGTTTGATACGTTTAATAAAGAATTAAATAGAAGTATTACATACAAAGTTAACAACATCAAGGGTAGTGTACAGTTGTTCTTATAGAAGAGGTGATGTGGTATTGTGGTGTTTATAAATGAATATGAAGATTTAAAGGAAAGTGGAAATTGTTTACCATTTTATTATTTAAGTAACTAATAGATACGATACTGATAGAAAAACAACAAAATGATAATAGTAATAAACACTGTAACATTTCAAATAGAAACAGAAGCACTGAATCGAATCAAGATGTTGTGTTATAAGTACTACAACCCTGATCTTAAATCATAACTTCTATAGATATTTTATTAATAAAACCATTATAACGAATTGTAAACCTTAGAGGGTTTGGACGTTGTTAATGTTACAACAAATTAAATTAATATCTTGTAGATATAATAAGTTTAAGGTAGGTATAATACTAAATGATAAGAACTTGGTTCAAACCATAGGAAACACATTAAGGAGAGTATTAATGTCTGATGTTGTAGGATATGTGGTAATTGGAATTAATATTGATGGTGTATATAATGAGGTTGATAAGATAAATGGAATAAAGGAAGATGTTATTGAGGTTGTTAACAATGTCAAGCGACTAGAATTCATGTGTCAAGATGGAAGAAATGTATTTAGAACAGTAATAAATACTTCTAAGAAGGGTAAGGTTCTTGCAAGTGACATTTATCTTCCTGATGGAGTATTAATATTTAATCGTAATCACTATATATGTAATTTAGGAATTGGAATCAGATTTAGATGTGAACTTGTTGTTGCTTGCAGTAAAGGATACTTGTCAGCTTCAGAAGTCCAAGGTAGATATAATTTATGTCTACATGGGTGTTTGGCCTTAGATGTTGATTTTAATCCAATTAAACAAGTATCATTTAAGATAATCAAATATGAATTCAATGTATATTCACAAGAAGAAGCTGAATTAATTATTGAAACCAACGGATCAGTAGATGTTGTCGAAGTAGTCTTCGGATGTTGTTTAAATTTGAATAAAAACTTTGATAGTATTAGAGACTTGTTAAAAATAAGTTAAAGTTAATGGTAAGATTATCAAAACATGAAGTTATAAACTTAATAAGATGTTTTATCATGACAGGTAGGTTGGTTTCTACTCAGAAAGATTAAAAGCTGTTAAAACTAACATTGAAAGGATATTAAATAGAATCAAAAACATCAAGACAGATAAACCACAAGAAACCATCAGGTTATTGAGATCTAAGTTGAAATGCGGTCAAAGATTCGCTGTGTTAATAGGATATTTATTCTCTAAAATAAACAATGGCGGTTACACCAAACTGATAAGGTTGTGAAGAAGAGATGGTGATGGTGCGGTTACATCAATTTTAATACCATCAAACCATTAGTTAAATGCATTACCATCAGCTATGCCAATCTTACCATGTTCATTTGTTCTGTGGATGTTGTTTAATATCAAATGAAAATTATAAACGATTAATGACATTGTTTTATATGACTAACAACACCCAAATCAACAATCACCATGCCATTACAACCCAATCAGACCTACATAATAACATTTCAAACATAACATCAACAATTATATCCTCCAAACACTAACCCATTAACTTATATGTTTTATTCCAATGTTTCCAATTACCATGTAACCTCAATCGTTATATCCGATCCCCATAGTGTATATGTTTCTCCATATAAAAAAGAACCAACATCCAGTCCCTACTTCGTTTTTAAACATACTCCAATCATCTTCCATCTCTTTATTATTAAATCTACATCATAACAGGTAACATCAATTATTACTTTATCCAACGATAACACAACAAAATCAAGTTAAACCATCTGTTAGATCAAACCTTTAAACATATAATTCCTTCAATTAAACAAAAACAACATACACCATCTGGTTGTTTTAATCCACATCAAAATGATGATCAATTATACTCACAACTACGTTGTTTCCTATTTCTAACATATTTAATTCCACTATCAGAGTTAACATATAATTAACTAATAACAATCTGGTTTAAACATCCACACTTTTGTTTCAATCACCAACGTCCACCCCAATCATTCATGTGTCTTCAACGAAGATGTCCATATTATCCATAGACTTAAAGAGACTTAAACCTACACCAACTAAACGGTCATAAGCCTCATGATCTACTATTAAGCTTATAAGTCTAATTCATATTTCTCTATCATGTTATCTTACTACTAACAAGTTCTATTTACTATCGGTACTTTGTTGTTGCCAACGAGATCGGGGTTATTGATCAACTATAATTGATTTAAACATAAGTTAAACTGATAAAATTAATATAAACATCCGAAATAAACATGTGGATGTTGGTATCAGATACAAATTGATCGAAGTCATCATGTGTATCACTCTTAACAACATAATAACAACAGTATTGTAGAAACCAAAACTTAAAGAAATACATCAAACGTTGTTAACAGTAATAAAAAATCTATTAAACATATAACGGTAGAATGAATCAAATGAACCTCAATAGAAGTGATAACCAAATACAACAAAAGAGAAATAAATTGGAAAAACAAAACTGATCCTATCAAGGATCAAAGATCTGAACTACTAAATGTTATAATAGATAACACTAACAACATTTGAACACCAGATTTAATTTAAACACCAACTTGGTTAACAAAATACCATTAACTCACAATGATTTACAAAACAGACTCTATAAAAACATATTATGAGGTTGTTATAACAACGAGGGTATAAAGATATCAAAGTTAGAACTTATCTTACGAACGTTGTTTCCATTAAATCTCAAACATTATAGTTTAGAACTGATAAAACCAAGTAATTCTGTTAAAGATGAGAAGTTTACTTCGTTTGGACTTGAATTAAATGTTATCCGGTATTGTCTTGATAAAGATATTTTGTTTGTTATCGATCAATATGGTTTAGATGTACTATTAATGGATTTACCAAGACCATCAAAAGATGGAATTCTGACTATAAACGGAACAAGGAAAACATTAATAACACAACTGATAAAACAATCGGCAGTGTTATTTGATCGAGAAAACAAAACCATAAGCATAAAAGATAGAGATGTTGGTTATCTAAAGATCAATGGACCGAAAATAATACATAACAACCGTGAGTCCGATCTATTTACAAGTCTGTTAGCACTAAAGACCAAACATTCACATATATTTAAAGGTATTTCTGAAATACATGATGTAGGTTTCTATAAAGGTACATGACATCGGTTAACTTGAGATACTACAAAACAAAATGAATTTAAATATAGTTCGAGAAGATCACTTAGATGTAAAAAAACTATAACAGGATGTATAGAAACGGGTAATGTGGTTATCATTGGAGCTTATACTAAGACATCAAAGACTCCTATTGTTAACATAGGTAAAAACATAATGTTAGATAAGAATACCGCACTGAATTATTCAAGTTACATTACAATAACTAAATCTTTAAATGTTCTGAATGTTATTAATGAATTCGATGAAGCAATATTGGAAGGTGAAACTGAAATAACTTGTGAAGACATCAATAATGTTGAATTAACACTAACAGGTAGGATCTTTTTAAATGATTTAACAAGAAACCATCTGAATTTTGGTTTAGAACAGTTAACAAAAAAGGATTTAATACTAATTATGAATGAAATGTTGTTCAATCGGAATAGTTTCAAACATGTTGATTGTGATATTCGTGTGATAAGAGGTAGTGGTGATGTAATAATAGATGTTATTAAGAAAATATTAGAACCTATATTAAATATTAATGATCCAAACGTTCAAACCGATGATGACATGATGATTGGTAAACTTTTTGATTCTGCTAAAAAAATACAAAGTGATGTTGATAATTTTTTTGTTTCTTCCAGTCTATGTCAATATCTCGATCAAGTAAACAGTTTATCTGAATTATCTCATAAAGGTAAGTTAACATGTTTGGGTGAAGGTGGATTGACATCACAAAATGTAGAGATTACCATAAGAGATACAAAACGGTGACATTTGGCTAAGATATGTCCAATTGAATCTCCAGAAGGTCAGAACATTGGTTTGGTAACAGCATTATCAGCATATGCCAACGTTGATGTTAACGGATACATATCGACAGGATATTATAAAACCTATAATGGATTAATCAATAGAAATATTATATATTTAAATCACTTTGAAAGTAAAAGACTGAACGTTGGTTTAACGTGTAATAGAAGTCAGGAGAAATGAACCATGTGTTTGAATTGAAACAAAATTAAAATAACAGATAGAAGTGTAATAGATCTAAGTTTAGTATCAGATGTTCAAATGTTTTCACATGCTGTTCGTTTGATACCATTTCTTGGACACAACGATCCAACAAGGGCATTAATGGCAGCAAACATGTTAAAACAAGCCATACCTCCATTGAATCCAAGACCACCCTTAGTTGGTACTGGAGAAGAATATGCCGTAATGAGAGATACTGGTCACAACGTTGTGGCACGTAACGATGGAAGGGTTGTTAATGTTGATTCTAAGAGAATTGTTGTTTACGAACCAAGAGATCAGAAACAAAGAGTTTATACCTTACCACAATCAAGAAAATCAAATCAAGACATGTGTCAAAGAATACGAACGGTTGTTTATCCTGGCCAAAGATTGAAACAGGGAGATGTTATTGCCGAATGTCAATCAAGTTGTGACGGAGAAATGAGTTTAGGTGCCAACCTGTTAGTGGCATTCATGTGTTGAGAAGGATACAACTTCGAAGATTCGGTTATAATCTCTAATAATGTTATAAATAAAGGTATATTTAAATCACTTCATATAATAAATCTTAAAACAACGGTCAAACGAACACCATCTGGTAACGAATGATTGAGTCCAAATATTACTGATATACCAATAAAATATCGGAGATGTCTGGATTCCAATGGAATAGTTAAAGTGGGAAGCAACGTCCATGAGGATGATGTGTTAGTGGGTAAGTTGGCTCCAAGATCTGATGCTAAACAGAAGAAAGAAGAAATCAAAGAGATATGTGGAGATGAGTTAAGTTCAGATGAAGATATCAACGATGATAATGGGGTGATTACCAACATGGAAGATGGAGATTATACATTCAACGTAGGAAAAGATGGAGACGATGAATTCTCTACAGAATTAGTACATAATACTTCACTTAGAGTACCAAAGGGAATAGATCATGCAACGGTTTTAGAAGTTGAAAGATCATCAGATGGAGATAAAAATTACCAAGATAAAGATCTAGAAGAATATATACGGTGTTACAACGTTGTTACTAAGAAATATGTCAGAAGATGTTGTCTGTTGTTACAGATCAGTAATATAAAGAAATCATTTACAACAAGTCCACTTTCATCTGACAATAAGATTATCCAAGACGGTCTAAATCTATTACACAAGAAATACTTAAGTTATTTGAACAAATTGGAAGTTAACATGTTGTCTAAGTTTAACAACAGATTGACAAATGAAAACCAAAGTGATGGAAGTAAGATATTAGAAACTATTAAAGTAAAACTACTTGTACATAGATCAATTAAAGTTGGTGATAAGATATGTGGAAGACATGGTAACAAGGGAGTGATATCGGAGATAGTTCCGAAAGAGGATATGCCATTCATGGCTGATGGAACACCGATCGATATTATACTTAATCCATTAGGAGTACCATCTAGGATGAACATTGGTCAATTATTAGAAACAACCTTTGGTTTAATTAGCTACAAGTTTGGTTTGGAGTTTAAACATGTATTAAACATGTATTATAAAACAAATGATGATCGGATATTGGAAAGAGTTATACCTAAACTTACCGAATTATATCCAAATATAAATAAGTTAACAAAAAATATGATCCTGATTTTGTTGTCTGAATTATCACAAGGAGTAAAGATATCCTGTCCGTTGTTCGGGTTCCCGTTTGAGTCATGTTTGAAAGATTTTAACAACAGGTTGTCAATTAATTCCAACAGAAAGATTCAATTATACGATGGAAAAACAGGATTACCTTTCATTAGTACAACAAATGTAGGTATTATATATATATTTAAATTAAACCATTTAGTCGATAACAAAATCCATGCCAGATCAACAGGACCATATTCGGTTGTAACTCAGCAACCTCTTAAGGGAAGGAATAATTTAGGTGGACAAAGGTTGGGTGAAATGGAGGTATGGGCGTTGCAGAGCTATGGTGTTGCTTATTTCTTAAATGAATTATTATCGGCTAAATGTGATGACATGATGGCAAGACATGAAATCCAAGAGAACTTTCTGGAAGAAAGACCAACACATAATCTCCACCAAACTGAAGGTATGGCTGTTTTGGTAAAAGAATTATTCTCAATGTGTATTGAAATCGAAGCAACGAAATAAATAAACATGTTGTCAGTATTTAATAAAAACATATCTAATCTTAGATTTAAAATAACATCACCAGAAACAATATTGTCATGGTCATATGGGGAAATATGTAATACAGATACCTATGACGATAATGGAAAACCAATCGTTGGTGGTTTGTTTTGTCCAAAGATATTCGGTCTTAGAAGGAGAAATGAATGTTTATGTCCAACACCCAATTTAAACAACAAAATGATCTGCCAAACTTGTGGTATATACCTTGATACTAACAGATTACAAACAAGATCGAGGTTCGAACATATTAATTTATCAACACCAGTAATGCATACTCTGTTTTATAAACCAACACCCACCATTTTAGCCGAATTACTTAACATGGACGTTGAAATGGTTCAAGATATAATCGAATGTAAACTTCATGTTATAATATGGTCTGATCTAAATGATTATAGAAACGGACAAGTCATATCAACCGAGACATACAGAAACATGTGAATAAGAAACGATCGATGTTCAGTAGCATCAGGAGGACAGGCCATCATGGAACTGTTATCAAGAGTTCAGTTAAATAAAATAAAGACATCATTGATAAAAGAAACACAACGTACAAAATCCGAAGAACTATTGGATAAGATAAAGAATAGACTGGAGATAGTTGAATGTTTTATTTCGAATAATATTAGATTAGAATGATTGGTGATAAGGATCTTACCTGTTCTACCTGCTGAATTAAGACCAATGATAGTTTTAGATGATGATACATTAGCAAATTCTGATTTAAATGTACTCTATAAAAACATTATCACCGTAAACAACAACCACTTAGTTAAAACAAACGAGATAAAGTCAAACAGTGCCGATGAATTTGATAGTTACATCGAAGGTCTGATATCGTTACAGAAGGTAGTTGATGATTTAATTGATAACTCTTCGGATGTTGATAATCCCAACAAGTACAACACAAAAGCATTGAAGTCATTGACTGAAATATTAAAAGGAAAACAAGGTAGGTTTAGACATAACATATTAGGTAAGAGGGTAGATTATTCAGGTAGGAGTGTGATAGTACCAGGACCGAACTTATCTATAAATGAGTGTTCGATACCAAGATCAATGGCTGTTGAATTATTCAAACCATTCATTTATTCTAAACTAATGTTGAAATCAAATCTTAACAACAAGAAAACCATCAAACATGTACTAGAGACTGATATTTATTTAACTTATAAGATCTTAGAAGAAGTAGTAAGTTACTGTCCGGTGTTATTAAACCGAGCACCAACGTTGTATAAGTTAAGCATGAGGTCGTTTTGAGTTAAACTTACCAATGAAAAAGTTATAAGATTACACCCATTAGTATGTTCTGGTTTCAATGCTGACTTCGATGGTGATCAAATGGCAGTCCATGTTCCACTCAGTTTTAATGCCAGAATCGAAGCTACAACGTTGTTAATGGCCGATAATAACGTAATGCATCCGGCCCATGGTGATCCATGCATCCTGCCATCCCAAGACATGATCCTTGGTCTGTACTACATGTCGTTAACATCACCAGAACACAAGGATATATGCTTATCTTCATACAATGAAGTACATAAAATTCTATTCTTAAACAAAATAAACTTACATACCAAAATAAAATTCAGAACTGTTGTAAACGGGAAGATAACTGAAATACTATCAACACCAGGTCGTTTGCTAATATCTGAATTAGTTCCATCATGAATGTAATTTTTTTATACGAGTGGAACTATCCCGAATTCAGTAAGCAACTAACCTTCGACATAATTAAATTGGTCAATGATAAATGTGGATCAAAACAAATGACAACGTTTTGTGAAAGACTGATGAGATTGGAATTCAAATATGCAACAAAATCTGGTCTGTCATTATCGAACTCCGATCTTGTTAGTCTAAGTTATAAGAAACTACTTCTTAGAGGTATACGATCAAGAATAACAAAATCCTGATCAAAGATTGGCAACAAACAGGAGATTTCAATGTCATTATCAACATGACCGAAGGTCTTGGATGTTGTTAATAGTAATATTAATTTAGAAATAACAGGATATAGTTTAAAACAAACACCGATTCAAATGATAATTAACTCTGGTGCCAGAGGCACGTTGTCTCAGATTCAACAATTAATTGGTTCTAGAGGATATATCGTTGGGTTTGATGGGAAACCATGTAGATTACCAATTCTGAATGCTTATAATGAAGGATTAAGCTTAATTCAATTCTTTTGTTGTACATTTTCATCGAGAAGAGGATTGATCGATACAACGTTGAAAACGGCAAGCTCCGGTTATCTCACAAGAAAACTTGTTGAATCAACGAGAGAGTGAGTAATAAGTGAAGATGATTGCAGCACCGAAACAGGTCTAAATGTTAAACCAATCATGGATCTTGATTTTATTAAGAACAGATTGATCGGAAGATTTATAGCTAAACCGATATTAACAAACAAGAAAATAATTGTACAGAGAAATGAACTAATTACTGAAGATAACATTTATAAGATATTAACAAATTGTAATGATGGTTTATGAATCAGATCTCCGTTGACATGTCAAGTAAGATTTGGTATCTGTAAACTCTGTTATGGAATAGAATTGGGTAGTAGAAACATGGTACAACATGGTGATTCTGTTGGTGTTTTAGCAGCCCAATCAATTGGTGAACCTGGAACACAACTTACATTAAGAACATTTCATGGATTAACAAATATCGAAGATAAAACCAATAGAAAAATGATAAAGAACTGTTTAATATCACCAGTTTCAGGAATTATTAAGATCAAGGATGTTTCATGTGTTGTTTCAGAATCAAACGATATAACTGTTGTTAATTCTAATAGTTCGTTATTAATTATTAAAGATGGTATTGAAATCTGAAGTTATAAACTGCCAAGAGGTACTCACTTGTTGGTTTCAAACAATAAACACGTTGAATCCGAAGAGATATTATGTTTCAATTGTATCAGATCAACAAGTTTATTAAGTTTAGCCAGTGGTCGTTTGTTCTTTAAGAACTTAATATATTACTTAAACATTAAGAAAGAAACCTATGATATAACTGAAAGAGATAAAGACCAATGTTAAACCGAATGTTGTCAAAGATAAGATGTCATTGATTGGTTTAGATGTTGGAAGAATGAAACGGTTGTATTATGTCACTGTTAATGGTAAGAACACGTTTAAAATAAATCCTAATGAAAGGATAAGTTTATTTGATGAGATCTTAGAGGTTACAATCGAAGATGAAATTGACATAACATTGACTGAAGGTTTCGAAAGATTATCGAAGTTATTTGATAACAACACTGATGGGGATAATAGTTCAGTTATTAGTCCGATAGATGGGATATTAAAACATGGAACCGATGGCAATGGAAACAGGTTATTCGTCATTGATCCGATAAACATTAACAAACAGCCTGTTGTTTATTCTGATTTAGATGTTAAACTGTTTATTAAAGAGAACAACATGGTAAAACAAGGACAAATCATCTTACATGGAGACCATGATCTATCGAATTATGCTGAAATATATGGGTTCAATGATCTCTTTAACTATTTTGTTGGTATTGTCCAAGAAATATACGGAAACCAAGGAGTTAATGTTAATAGTAAACACATTGAGATGATTTTAAGACAAATGACTAACACAGTAAGCATATCAGATGCTGGTAATTCACCATTAGAAGGTCGGATGTTGTTATAATTGACAGGATGTTTCCAGAATTAATTATTATATCAAAACATTAAAAAGAAAAACAGTATTAGGTGATAGACAAGTCGTTGGTATAACAGAAACATGTGTAAATCAAAGATCTATACTATCCGCTATCTCCTTTCAAGGAGCAATAAAATCAATAATTAAAGCTATAATATCTAATAACAATTACGAAATAACTAGAGTAAAAGATAAAATTATGTTGGGAAAAGTACCATTGATTGGTACAGGTTTCATAAACGAACAAAAATTGATTGAAGATGGGATGTTAAACAAAAGTGATCCCGTTGATGGAAAGATCTAGGTATAAAATTGTTAGTGAACAGGATATATCTCTTATCAGATGAAATATAACTTCTAACTAATAAGTATATCTCTTCGGTTTAAATAAAACGTTTGAACGTTTGAACAAATTATGTTATTAACAACAGAAATTAAACAGAAATGTGTAGTGACAACGATGGGATTTTGTTTATCTACATATTAAGATTGAAGTATATAATCGGTAATAGATATTCCATGATAATTGTTAGATATGGGTATATTAAGAAGATTTAACAGAGATTAAACCATTAAGTTAAAGTATTATAAACATAAATATACCAAGAACACTCATGAATTCTAATATTCAGATAAAAGTAATACCAATGAATGGGAAATAACAATGTCAAGGAACCGTAAGGTTAATAACACTGTGTTTTCTTATTCTGATAAATGTTTGATGTTATCAAAACTAATAAATTACATAATGAGAGATGGTAAGAAACGTATGGCCATGTTGATTTTGAAGAAATCATTGGATTATATAAATGACAGATTACACATTAATCCATTGAAGGTGTTATACGAAGCAGTTGATAATGTTACACCATATATAGAAGTTAGAAACATGAGAATTGGTGGTGTTTCATATCAGATACCAATTGATATACCTGTTGATAGGAGGTTAGGATTAGGTTTAAGATGGATGGTTGATGCTGCAAAACAACGTAGAGAGGTTACAGCATGGTTGAGGTTGGCTTGAGAAATAATAGATAGTGTTCTAAGAAAGAGTTCTTCATTTAAACGAAGAGAAACCATGCACAGCTTAGCTAAAAACAACCAAGCGTTTGCTCACATGGGATGATAAACTCAAACCTCAGAAAAATAAGAAACATTGGTATAATGGCTCATATAGATGTTGGTAAAACAACCTTCACCGAAAGGTTACTATTTATAACAGGTAAACAACACAACATTGGAGAAGTTCATGACGGAAATACCACCATGGATTGGATAATTCAGGAACAAGAACATGGAATAACAATAACATCGGCTGCTACTTCTACAAGTTGGAAGACTGATTTGTTTACTGATGTTCAATTTAATGTTATAGATATTCCCGGTCATATTGATTTTACTGCTGAAGTAGAAAAGAGCTTACACATCTTGGATGGAGCTGTTATAATATTAGATGTTAATGCTGGTGTTGAATTTCAAACAGAAATGATTCGAAGACAAGCAAATAAACATGCCATACCAAGAATAATATTTTGTAACAAGATGGACAAAACAGGATCGGATTATTTCATTAGTTCCAATAGTCTGATTGATAAATTATCTATAAAAACCATTATTACTACAAATACCAATTGGTACACAATCAGAATTCCATGGATAATAGATGTAGTTAACATGAAAGCAGTATACTGAAACCAGAATGGTAAAGATCTAACATATAGTATTATGAACATCCCAAACGAATACAAGAATGTTGACAACGAACAACGGAGGTTACTCGTTGATTCAATTCTCGAGTTCGATCACAACAAAATAACAACATGTCTACGTTGTAATAAACTTGATAGCCATAGTATAATCTCATTAATAAGATTAGCAACAATTTCAGGTAAAGCATTACCAATTATGTGTGGTAATACATTAAAAAACAAAGTAATCCAACCTGTATTAGATGTAATTGTTAATTACTTACCATCTCCTGATGATAGACAACCGGTGAGAGATTCATTATTAACAAACTGATTCTAAGCTTTCCAAGCAACTCTGAACCAACATCAATGTCAATATTTAAAATAATGTTAGATATATACTTCGGTTTCCTGTGTTTTGTAAGAATATATTCTGGAAGTGTTAAACAAGGAGAAGTGATCTACAACGTTGGAAATAACTCTGAACAGAAAGATAACTAAACTGTTGAAAATACATGTCAACTTTAGAACAGGATTAAGCCATGTAAACTCTGGAGATATTATTTCCATTTGTGGTATTAAAAACTCAATAACCGGTGATACACTATGTGATACAACCTCACCAATATCATTGGTTGCTATTAAATTTCCAACACCTGTCATCTGTGTTGCACTTGAACCAGATATTGAACATGTTTACAAGTAACAAACCTACGTTTAAACACATGAAAGGAAACTATTACTACGTTGTGAATAAATATTTGATCAGTAATAACCAATTGTTGTTAAATAACTATATCTATCGATGTTCTTAATTAAATAAAACATAAATTATATCCCATCTCGATTGATATTAATAGTAAATCAAAATAAAACATCAACATCTATACAAAACAAGATATCATGTGATGTAAAAATCTCGAAGATTTATTAAATTAAACAGACTAAACAAACCCACAGATGTTTTAGTTGGAAATGATAATTTAGAATATTAAAACATTTGTTCAGTGATAAAACCAAAGATATTAGACATGTTCTGCGATAACTGATTGGTTCATTGTTATTTTTTTTTACCAATTCGAATTATTGTTCGAACAAAATAAAGAGTTAAAATTAAATATACCACTGGATATTTCTATAATAACTCAAACCAATTAATTTAATTGTACTATTCCTGTTATAATCTGAAATATTCCATTGTAAACTTAAATCAAACCTTAATAATAACCAAAATAAAAACAACACAGTGATAGATCTAACTAAAACTATGATAAACTACCTAATTAAATTCCAAGTACCAAAACATGCAAACTGACTGTATACTACAGGATTTTCATTGATGTTTATATTTATTCTCCAAATATCATCAGGAATTTCGATGGCTATTCACTACAAACCATCAACCAGATTGGCATTTCTATCTATTCATAGAACTGAAAGATTATTTAAATACGGATGATTAGTTAAAAACTTACATGTCTGCGGATCATCTGCGTTGTTCCTGTTGTTATATTTACATATATTTAAAGGAATTTATTATAAAGCATACTCCGGATCCAAAAAAATATTATGATTAACAGGTAGTATAATACATTTAATTATAATTCTGATTGGATTCTTTGGTAGTGTTTTAAGCTGAAGCCAAATGTCATACTGGTCTGCTGTGGTAATCACGAACTTTATAGGCTCAATTCCAATTGTTGGTAAGCCTCTAAGATTAATATTACTTGGAAGATATTCAGTTGGTGCTTCAACACTTAGGAGATTCTTTGTTTTCCATTGTATATTTCCATTTATATGTTTATTTTTCATCATAATACATCTGTTATTAGTACATATTAAAGGTCAAACGAGTCCAATAGCAAACAGATTACCAATATCAAAATCATTTGAAGATCTTTATCCAAATTTTGTTGCTAAAGACATAATTGCCTGTATTGTTGTATTATTTGTAATGTATGTTCTGTGTTTGATCTATCCAAATATAATATTGAATAAATTAAGCTATATCCCAGCCGACTATTATTCAACTCCTACTGATATTAAACCAGAATGGTATTTCTTACCATATTATTCAATACTTAAAACCTTCGAATCAAAGATGTTGGGTATAACTTCGATAACAGTACTCCTATCTTCCTTAGTACTTATTCCATATATTTATAACAAAGAACTACCAAATATAACAACAAGAAGTTACCGATTACATACTATAACCGCATTCATCAGTCTTATCTTTTTAGGATTAACAGGTAAATGTAGATATACAAAACTGATCTCTAAATTATCCAAAGCATGTGTGTTGTGATATCTAGGATTTATTTCTCTACCTTTAATTATAAGAATTATTTCATTTATCAACAAAAAAACATATAGAGATATTGGATATTAGCTTCAAGATAGGTCAGATTAAACGTGGTTTCAATGTTTTTAGACAAGTATGCATCAATTGCCATTCTCTTAAGCTTTTCAAGCTTATGGATCTACTTAAATTGGGATATACCCACAAACAAGCAGCTTTGTTAGTAAAAAAATATAGAATAATCGATTATTTTAAGTTACCATACAAATCAATTATACAGGCCAAACGTTTTAACAATGGATCGTTGCCTCCGGACTTATCTTTAGTAACAAAATATAGATCATTTCAATGAATATATGATCTTTTAACTGGTTATGGTAATACTGTTATAAGAAATAAAAGTAATCTATATCAAAACAAAGGTCTAGAAAGCGGTTGAACTGCTATGAGACCACCATTGGCTTACGGATGTATCAAAGACAACTTCTGTGCTCAACATACCATCCACCAATACACTCGGGATGTAATTGGTTTCCTAAATTGAGTATCAGAACCATGACTAAACATAAGACAGAGAATAACAATACCAATTTTAAGTAGTTTATTTATTACAGGATTAATACTTACTAATTCATTAATTAAAAACAACAACAAAACTCTCTGAGATTACATCGTTAACAACCATTAGTTCAGATCATGAAACCATTAATAACAAGTTATAGTACATTTATGTTACCTAATTATCCCATTGATTCAATACAAATAGTAATTCATAACTAACAATATAAAACTCTTATCTAATAACCTACATAATCAGAGATTTATTACAATAAACTAAAAATGAACAACATCCATGCCTGGAACAAACGAATACCGATACCAATAAGACCATATCTTCCATGTTTTATTAGCTACTATACATCTTAAAATGTTTTCTATGGCATATCTCTGGGTTGTTTAATCAGGAGACCATCGATTAGCATAACAGATAACAGTTTAATTACAAAATCCCATGGATACATTTATCAGTTATTAGTATCTCCATTGTTAATCACATTACTAAGGATCTAACATGAACAGAAGAAAGGTACCTAAATTTAAATTTGATAGAAGAATTGGTAAAAACATCTGAGACTCTAAAAGATCAAGCTTAAACAAACGAAACTATGGGTCGGAACAACATGGTAACAAACCAAAGAAACGTCTAACAGATTATGGTATTAGATTGTTAGCAAAACAAAAGATGAAGATTTATTGTTCCAATTTAACAGAATCAAAACTTTAACAAAAGTATACATAAAAAACTTTGAAATTTAATGGCAATGTTGCTCCCAATATCGTTCGTTTATTAGAAATAAGATTAGATGTACTAGTACATAGGATCAAATTAACTCTATCATTCAGAGCTACCAGACAACTTATAAATCATGGTTATATATTAGTAAATAATAAAGAAGTAAACATATGTTCATATGAGTACAACGTTGGAGATGTCTTCAGAATACATCCGAAATATATTAATTCAATGTTGATAAAACAAAATCCACTTAATTCTGAATTAGATGTTCCAAAACATATCGGATGTTGTTATCGATATCTGACATTTAAGTTAATAAAAATTCCGAAATATACCAATAAAACCTATCCAGTTACCATGAATCCTGAATCCATAGTAGAATTTTATTCAGGTAGATATTAAGTTAATACTTTGCAAGAAAAATATAATACATATCTCATAAAAAACCTAATATTTGTCAATACCTCAAGCCTATCATATTTACAACGTTGTTCCTGATAAATAATATAAACAACCCAACTATCGTGTTAATGAACATCAATGTTAATACTAACACCTCAAACTGATCATAAAAAACCAAACACTGATTAAATGCCCATTTGAGTTCCATTATCTGAATCACCAATAAAATAGATACAATAGCAATATGTAATTTATAATTTTTCTTCATAATAAAGTGCATAAGTTTAATAAAAAGAGTTTTAAACACGGTATACTCAGTGTTATAAAAATTACTAATCCTTTTTCCTTTAGTTAACATGAACCTTATATTATATCTCCTATTTTTTAAATTATTAATATAAGACCATAGAACCAACATACTAGTCATCAACATCATTACCAACGTAATAAGCAGTGTTAGAATTGATTCTATCATTTTCCCATATTATTCAAAATATACGTTAAGGTTATTTTCTTTATGTTCTTAGTATCATCATCGAAGTTTATGTTTGGGTCGATGTAAAACACCAATGGCAAAACAATATCAGCAAATGGAGGTATTATCATCTTGTTGTAACAAAAACATTGTAATTTATTAAAATATTTACTTGCTACAAATGGTGTGATGTTGTAAACTGCTTCACCAACAAAATAGTCGTTATTTTTGTTTCTTAGTTTATAATTGGTCTTTGTTACTTCTCCAGGTATTAAAGTTATATGACTTATACTACATCTAAAAACACATGGCAACATTTTATCTACTTGAGTAATAAATTCTATTTGAATAGGTTGGTGATGTAATTTCTTGTTAAGATTAACTCCTTTCTTTGGAATTCCAGCTAAACCAAACTTGGAACATGTTATTTTATACAATTTTGTTACTGAATAACAGAAAACACCCATGGAAACAACCATCATGATACTGAATCCATAAATCAGACCTGAACTTATCGATAACATCTTTATCATGGACTTTTAATACATGTTTTACCTCTAATTTTGGAATCGATAATAATATAAAAGAACAACAAAATGCCAACAACACCAAAATATGCACCATATGTCGATACTTTGTTTCAACCACTATAAGCTTCGATGTAATCTATACTCCTTCTTGGCATTCCAGCTAATCCTAGAAAATGTTGAGGTAGAAATGTTATGTTTGAAGCTATAAATGTTATAACAGCATGCAATATGCATAATTTTTCACTATATGTTCGGTTAAATATTTTATGGAACCAATAATATCATCCTGCCATGGCAGCAAATGTCGATGCAACAGACAACACGTAATGAAAATGGGCCACAACATAATAAGTATCATGTAATGCTTTACTTAAAGCAGCATTAGCTAATTGTATTCCAGTTAAACCACCTGCAACAAACAATATCACAAATCCTAATGCCCATATCATAGGAGATTTCAAACGAATATTACCACCTCACATAGTACCAAGTCAAGAAAACACCTTGATTCCGGTTGGAACAGCAACCGCCATTGTTGAGATTACAAAATATTTTATTGATTTAAACGTAAGTCCTACAGTATACATGTGATGTGCCCAAACAGTCATACCTATTAATGCTATAGACATCATTGATAATATCATACCAGATCTTCCAAAGATTGGTTTACCTGAAAACTTAGATATAATTTCACTTACTATTCCAAATGCTGGTAGTATTAATGCATAGACTTCCGGATGTCCAAAGAACCAAAACAAATGTTGAAACATCGTGGGATCACTTCCTGCTTGAGCCTCATAGAAAACAGTATTATATCTTCTATCTAAAAACAACATTGTAACAGCACTTATCAACACTGGCATTGTTATTATTAATAATAAGGATGAAATTAACAACGCCCAAGCTATAAGTGACATTTTAACAAGTCTTACTCTCCTATCTTTCTTTGTTATAATTGTTGAAATAAAGTTTGATGAAGTAATTACAGATGAAATACATGCCAATATAATTGCAAATATAACCAAATCTACTGATCTACCAGCATGGTAATTGGCATTAGATAATGGAGGATATAAAGTCCATCCTGTTGCAGAACCATAATCATTTAATGTACCTTTTGTTAACATCGATGCCACTGCAATTAAACCTGACAATACCAAAATAAAGAAAGAACATAAACTTGCTACCTTCGAAGCCAAATCGTTGGACATAACTAATTCTGGTATTAATAAACTTCCCATACCATTGATAAGCATCGGCATTAACATATAAAATATCATTATTAAACCATGTGCTGTCATCGAAGAATTATATAAATGTTTGGCTCTATCATCTATATCCCCATCTTTATATATTAATCTGGCAATTTTGTTGTAAACCTGTATTCCAGGATGTTTTAATTCGGTTCTCATCAAGATCGATATTATCACAGCAATTGTACCAAATGTCACTGAAAAGAATATATAATATCTACCCATCCTAACATGATCCCAAAGCATCAACGAATTTATAACATTTGTAGTATATTTTCTTAGCCAATCATTAACAAATACCACAATATCATAAATATTTAATATCATTCGAAATATGTTATCTTCGATGTAATCTGTTAACTTATTAAATTTACGATCCATGTCTCATTATCCTAAATGCTTTATCTAGATCGGATTTTGCCACTTTCAACCAGTTATTAAATCTTTCTTGAGATACAGCTCGAACAGCAATTGGCATAAATGCATGATCTCTACCACAAAATTCTGAACATTGACCATAATATATACCAGGAGTACTTACTTTGATCCAAGCATCATTCAATTTTCCTGGAATCGCATCTATCTTTAACCCAAACGATGGAACAGCAAACCCATGAATCACATCACCAGATGTTATCAATATTCTAACAACCCTTCTGGTAGGTACAACAAGTTCATAATCTGTTGCCAATAACTCAGGGTAAAGACCTAAATTGGTTTTCTTGAATCCAATTCTATGTTGTTGTCTCAATACATTCGAATTGTAATTAAATCTATCACCAATTAAGTTATATTCATAGTTTCAATATCATTGATGTGCTGTTACTTTTACAGTAATAAATGGCAACCTCTTCTGAGACATCTGATACTTTAATACCTTAAACGAAGGTTCACATATACTGGATAAAATCATAATTGGGATAATTATTCATATGATTTCTAAAGGTAAATTCTTATTTGTTTGTGATATAACAGTATTTCCGTTGTTTTTATAACACAGAATTATAATTGCTATTACAACAAACACCAATATTGGAAATAATAATACATTTGTAAAACTCATAAGCTGATTTATCTGTTTCATTACTGGTGTTGCTGACCGTTGTAAACCTGTCTGTCAATTTAATGGCTTTCCAACAAATATAGACATCTTTCTACCTCAAAACCACCAACATAGTTGGGATTAATATAGATAATAGCCTGTTTATAACCAGATTTTGTTTTTTTGTTAGATAATGAATCATCTTTAGATAGATTAATTCACATAAGATGTGTTTAGTCTTTAATTTATTCCATTTCATATTTAGACATAAATAATAATTTCGGTCTAAGCTTCAATCCTAGTTACAACAAGATGTTCGACCAACAAGTTTATTTTTTTTGTTAGCATCGAATGAATTCTTATTGATTTATCTTAATTCTGTTATCTAATTGAGAACATCAACAACCACAGATAACATCTATGTTTTTTTTTCTTTATCTCAACCTCGTTGTGTTACGATTAGTTAAATTCCAATCCAAACATGTCAGTGTTACTTTGGTTTTTCTTCAATAAACTGAACAATCAGTAACATTATATCACTACTCATCAATTACTTATTAATATTTCTCGATTTATTTCTTTGTTTCCATTAGTAGAACATGTCAATATGTCATAACTAACGAATTTATTCTATTCAATTGTTTAACAGTTTCTATTCATAATCAACATCAATCATACATTTAATAACATTAATCTCATTAAATATTATCAGCAAATGATACAGATAACATAAACATATGCATTGAATTAGAAAAATAATCTGTTATCTCCTACATCTATACCTTATCGTTTATTCCCAACTCTTTATTCCAACATCCAGTTCCAACATTTTGTTTCTTAATTCATGAGCCAATTCAATCAGATCAAACAAGTTTATAAATATTATAACCCTTAATAGATGAGATCTATTGATCTTAAACCAAGAGGTCGTTTGTTCTTAGTGTTTTTAAAAACAAATATTATTTAATAACTATATGCTATTAGTCTTTAATTGTTTATGGTTTTTTATAACAGTCTATCTTCTTATAAACTATTTATACATCTGTACTAACAAAAATCTATCAAATTTTATTTTAATTCTTAGTTATCTGCATGTTGGTTTAAAACGGTCAGAGAAAACATGTATGATCAAAGGGTGACTGGACATTAACAACGATGTAACATGTTTAGCAATTAACACAACTGGACAGAATTGAATTAACACTTCAAGAAACCACCTTCTTAAACTCCACCATTATACTACAGCTGTATTGTTTAATATTATTCTTATCAATTTATATCTGTTTTCCATTTCTCTATAACTAATCTTGGCATATTAACTTCAACCAACAAACGGTTTTTTCCATTTTATACCATTTTGTTAAATCATCGACAACATTAACCTGATTTATAATTTACTTTGTTGTTAGGGTTATATTTTAAATTCTGTCGAAAGTTTACTTGATTCAAAACCATTATACTACTAACAACTTCAGTTTTATGTTAAGCATTTAAAATAATTTCTCGGTATCAGGATTTATTAATGGTCTCATCCGAATCAAATATACTCACATATAGCAAATTATTAAGCTTAATTTTCATCAATTCACACTTATCAATAAATATTTCATAGATTAATCCTCTAATTCTTGACTTAAACACCAACAGCTCAATACTATCGATTGTTGATTTAATATGTCATTTTAACATAAATATCTTTTGTAATACATTTATTTAAACAAATTCCAAGACCAACGTAGTCACTAAATACTGATAGTTCTACTTCATCAATAATCGTGTTCAACCTCTCAAACATATGCTCGATAACACAACGTGATTACACAATTTTATCTTCAATCAATCAAAAAATTATAATTTAAACTACTTACTTTGTTGTTATGATGTTCCATATTTAAAAGATTAAGTTGTTATAATTCTCAATTTTAAATAACTGTTAAAAAGATAAAATAAACATATACCAAACGTTGTACCAAAGATAACAAACAATTGACATGTTTATAACCTCCAATCATTTATTGGTATAATAATTATGAATTAAAGTTATCTAAAACTACCTGATTATAAGCCAATCTTCAAAATATTCTCTGATTTGTTACAATACCATCGAACATTACCTATCCCATTCATTGACTACTATGTTTTTCCCAACATCATGATCATATCTTTTGGATGTTGGTATTTAGTCTGAATCCAGCAATCCGATGTTTGATTCATCAACCGAAACTTCAAATTTATTCAACTACCATTCTTAAATTAATAAACATCTCTTAAAAACATCTATTTGTGTTGGTTATTAATAAATCTTTTCTTTTAATGAAAACACCCAATCAACCAAATCTCCAACACCATCAACGTAATTGTGCCAAACACGAACAGCCATTACAACGTTGTAACGTTTGGTTTTTTAATGTGGATGTTGTTTAGACCATAAGGAACCAAATTATTACTACGATTATCATAAATAGCTTATAGTTATTAATACTTGAAATTAAATGAAACAAACCAAGACTCAATTATATTTAACTTAAAACAAGAACTGATCGATTATTAACTAATTGATGTTAAAAATATAAAAGTATTAAAATAATACCCTATAGTATTATTAACTTTGAAACATTAAACAAAAATCCAACCGCTATAATATATATTCTATCAAGATCAACGATCACTTAACAGTGAATTACTATATGTTATAACATTTCGATTATAATCATGTAAGTTTATTTTTTAATAAAGATAAGCATGAATTATAAACGTTGATAACTTATAATTATCCGATACTTCACAACATTATTCTCACAACAATAACATTCATGATAAATTTGGTATTTATACCAAACTACACATATTGGTTCAATATTTTATCTATTTGTTTGATAATTTTGATCGAATAAATTAATAAATATATTGATGAAGTAATTTATACACATTATTACTAGTTATAAATCACCTGTTATGTCAAATATGTCCAACCTATAACAGATTTATTCCAATTAAAACAATACAATATCTTACTTAAAAATAAATATATAGGAATTAATTCATCACTTTGTTGTTATGATTGGAGTAACAAATCGATGTAAACCGCATAAACACATATAATAAATTGCTCGATTTATGTCTATTATATGTTTTGATAATTCAATATTATAACACATAGTACTAAAATTGATTAACATTTCTAAAACCAAACATGAAACATCTGTAATTATTTATAACATCTACTTAATGGGTATATAACCACTACATTTATATTCTTCAATTAACACCATTTTTTTGTATCACAACAAAAGAACCAAACACATAATAGCAGGCAGTTGTTAACATTTTTTTGGCATTGAATTACTTATTGAAATAATCTGTTATATTTTAATAAATACCTCATCAACAACGTTGTTCCAGTTAAAATTAAACTAATCAATCATCGAATATATATCTGTTTTATCTCGAATTTTAATATTTATAACATTATAACCTAAATATTTTCAATGTACCGAACAATTATCTCCCCATTTCATCATTTCTATGTTACAAGTTAATGACTACTAATAAGTGTAACTACCTTTTATCTATCATAAATCGTTATATCTTTAAACAAAATTGATGATAAATAATCCAAAACATGTAAATATCTCCATAAACACATATATATATATATTTTAATCTATACACCGAAATAACATCTCTTCGTTGTATCAAATCCTGACATATACTCATTATTACGGAAAATAAATATCACTACTGATATAAATTGTATTAGTTAACTACTAATTCTGATCCCAACACGTTGTCATTGATCCGATTATTATAGGAACTTATGTAAACATTACAACAAAATCATTCACTTGTTGTTTATCTTTAAAACTCATATGAATTAATAACTTATTCATGTTGTATTTTAAAAATAATAAGAATGTAATAACAACTACCTTGATATGTTGATGTATAAATTATAACCAAACGTTTGGTTACCTGATCAAACGCCAAAATGTCTACCTGTTGAATTATCAATTTTAGATATTTCTATAACAACTAAGTAAATATTTAACATATAAAAATGTTGTCAAACGTTGATGCATAACAGTAGAAAATACCATTAATAAGTTTTCAAACAACTATTAAACTAATATGATAATACCATCAGTCTCGGCAAGCCTGTAATATTTATACTTAATATTAATAAGTTTTTATGTTTGTTTATCTACTAAATTGAAATAAATTTACATATCTAAATCATAAATTAACTCAAATGAGATTATACACTTGTAATCAAGGATAATGAATATAACTAAGCTTATTGTTCATCGATGTAGATGAAACCTAAGTGTTGTTATGTTTGGAATTCATATCCTACTTTGTTGTTATTTTGTTTAGATGTTATATTAATAATTAACTTTTATTAAACTTAAATAAAAGATATGTTACCGATTGGTTCATTTCCATACAAAACATATAGTTGTTCTTATAGTTTTAAGTCATAATAACATGTAGTTATGTTAAATAAATTAGGAAATAGTAAACTTATATTAATGTCTGATAAATAACATCAATGTCCAAAGTCAGTAGAGGATTAACAACTCACTATAAACATAAAGAAATTCTAAAATTAACTTAGAGGTTGTTATGGTCATCGTAATCCTGCATTAAAACAACAAAACAGACTGTGGATAGATCTCTAGCTTATAAGTATAAATCAAATAGATTAAAACGATGTATTGAAAAAACAAATTCAATCAAATGTCTAAACAAAGGTTCAAACAAACGATCTATTGGATATAAACTAACAATATTTGGTTAACATAAGCTTGGTCTGGAATACACGTTGCCAATGTTAAATGAACTAGCAAGTAAAAATTTATTCTATGATGTGTTATCTAATTTATTTGTTTTCTTACCAAAGATTAGTTAATTAAAACTATTCGATCGTTGGAGATTAAAAGAGTGTTGGTTCATTGTTGCTTGAACGTTGTTACCAAACTTTGAATATCGGATCCAAGATATTAATCTCAATCATTATTAGTTCAAATAATATTCAATAACATATTAATCACAAGTATCTGTGTTGGATTAGATCCTTTTTTTGGTTTAATTTCAACTTATAAACTAATAGATTAGACAGAACAATACTTATAAAAAAAACAAACCAAATCTTAATATAAATACACTAATTTAATCCATATTGCTTAATACAAACCAACGTTGGTGAGATTTAATACCTACATGTTTAGTCGTTTGTTATCTCGATACACATACAACCTCCATGTAATACCATCTTTATTTTTTTGTTGTTGTATTTTATATAAATCATACCCATTTAAAGCCAATAATCCATGAATTGGATAAACAATAATATAATTATAAACATTTTTTTTCTTACATAGATAATAATACTATTAATTTCTAATAAAAAATGATAAATTTATACAACACCATTGATGGGTTACCATATTGAATCATTGATTTCTTTTGTTTAACACGTTTCTTCATGTTTGAAGCTTAACATTTAATTAATCTATACTACCAGGGATGGAATTGACATCGTTTGTTTGTTGTTACCCTATTGATTCACCTTTAATTAATACCCTATGACCGTTGTTCATCAAACAAAATGTTACATTGATATTAAATATGGCTATTCCAATCATGGTAGGATTAAATCAATTTTAATTAAGATACTTGGAACTACACTTTGAATAAAAACCAACATCCATGCATTTAATAGTTTAAACTTAATTGGGGTTTATATCTTCCAATAACACAACTAAACTGTTTGAATTCAAAAAAAAACACAGACACATCAATTTAATATTGAATCTATTAATGTTAGAAATACTTTGATTAAAACGGACTATTAGTACAGATGTTTAATATTAACATGTTACAGAAACAAGAAAATGGTATAAATGTTAGGTATACATGTTATCAACGAAGTAATAGAAGTTGTAACTTTGTTGGAATGTTGAATAGAAAAAAGGTTTAGGGTATTAGATGGACCACCATTTGCAAACAGTGAACTTCATCTAGGTCATATGGTAAATAAAATACTGAAAGATATTTGTATCAAGACCAATGAAGAACTTGGAAGGTCTATCGAGTATCAAACATAATTGGGATTGCCATGAATTACCTATCGAACTACAAGTAGTAGCTAAAACAAAGAACAGAAGTACTTATCATTTTTATGTAAGATATATTCATTGAACTGAGCTATAACACAAGGGTTGCAACTAAAAATGTTTGGAATCCGTTGTTATAAATCAAGGACAGTTGTACTTTGTAAGCTCAAAGATGATAACTGATAGAATTTATAACCTTGTTAAAACAGGGATGATAACGTTTGGAAAGAAATATTCAGCTTGGTCAATAACAGATAACAGCAACATACCAGATGTCGATGTTAACAATTCGGTGATGGATAGTCTTGGAAGCGGGATATATGGTGTAATATCTATAAAGACAACAAGTTAAGATAACATCAACGCCAAGTTAGTTAATTTTTTTGTTCCAAGATTCAAGATGTTAGGTTCGAGAATACAGATTAGTAATTGTATGTTATGGTCGTTGCTATGGGAACATATGTTAATGTAGCCACAAATGGATTAAATTTTAAAAGATTTAAACATAGATCAATCTTGTTGTTAGAAAAAAAGTAAATATGATCAATCAATGGTTATATGGACCAATCCCTGCTGAAATAATGACTACTTTCAATGTTTTCAATGTTTTTAACCAAAGAAATATGCCAACAGTTGTTGATTTTGGAACTAAACCACCGATCGTTGACATAACAAACAGATTAATACAGGTTTAAAAGGTTAACTGAATATAAAAGAAGTTTTTTGAACTACAACAACAAATATTTTAAAAAATGACAACCGATGTTATAACTAATGGTTTGGTTGAACAAAAAACAACATGTGATAAATAAACTTATAACCTGTTCACTTATCCATAAGTGTGTTGAAGTGAATAAATGGTGTCTGAGATCAACACGATCGAGTTCTTTGGTAATTAATTGTGTTAATTCTTAATAGAATATAAAATTAGATTACAACAAGAAAGTGACAATCGACAAAGATTATTAATTATATAAAGTTTAAACTTCAATGACATAAGGAATTAATACGTTAAATTAATTTGAACAAGGGCAGATTGGATTGTGTTACATCAACATGTTTTGGGAACACCTATTTGTTTAGTTAGAGATAGATTTAATAAGGTAATCCATGATAAAAAAATTATTTTGAAGGTTGTAAGATCTATTTGAGAAAGAAATGGGTTCGTATTGATCAGAAGTTAAGATTTTATATGGCAGATATGATAGGTTCAATTGATCGAAGGTAAATGATGTCTTGGATGTATGGTTTGATGCGGGTATTGTTTATAAATTAAGGAATGGTAGATTACCTCGGGATGTTGTTATCGGAGGTATGAATCAACATAGAGGATGATTTCAAACATTATTAATAACCAGTACTATATTTGAGGATAAAATTCCAACAAGAACATTGATAACACATCCGTTTGTCTTGAATGTTGATTTTAATAAGATGTCAAAGTCTATTGTTGAAACTTCTGTTAACAATACAATAAACAACGACCACAACGTTTCAAGAGGATGGATTTTTGGCTTTGGTTTATCTGAAAACAGAATAGTAGAGGGTAATTGATCATTGAAAATGATAGAAGTGTTATATGGAATAAATAATGTAATAAAATGAACACTTAATGTTATGGAACCTGAAACTGAATTGATTCCAGGGCTGTTATGTCAGATTGACAGGTTTGTTTTACATAAATTAGTTATTTGAAACAACAACAATCGGTAGTCTTTATGATAATTGTTTATATTATGACATATTAGATCTCATTGGAAATATATGTAAAGATATATCCTCAGATTATTTTGACTCATCGAAACGTTTACTATCCTGTTATTTTAGATATTATACTAAACGGATGAATTGTTTACATGTTATAAATTGTTGGACAACACAGGTATGTAAATGGCTTAATCCAATTTTACCAACATGGTATAAGAATATTTTTTAATCAACTTAAGATCTGTAATTATGTTATTTGGTAATCACCTTCAAATTAATTCAATTCTACGGTAGCATTACAATTGAAGTTATAAATCTAATAAAAGATGTAGTTAATGGTATATTATTTGATAAGAATTTAACAAGGAAAAAAATAAATTGGTCATAAGTAATTGTAATAGTAAGTGATGTCAGTAAGTTAAAGTTGTTCAAAAATATAAGTTCCAACGATATATCTGGGTATATTAAATTAAATATTATTTATTCAAAGAAGATAATGGAGGGTAAGGATGTTGGGATTTGTAATTCTGTTTGAATCAAGATTGGTATTAAATATCAGAATTTATGTAATAGGTGTAGAAGACTGTCTAATAGACAGATGTAAGTAATCTAAATTGATGTTTGGTATGAGTTTTAGAGAATTAATAGATAAAAAATATTTAAATTAATTAATGTGTAATGTATAATGGGTGTGATCGGATTTTGGTTTTATAAAAGATAACAAATATTTCAATTAAATGTAATTGATCATAGAAATGTTTCTTCAATTCTAAGAACAGCTCTAGTTTTAATAAGTTTTTAATAACTGGACGTTGTTTGTTTTTTAAATTGAATTTAATTAATAGTTCAATAAATTTAGTAGTTGATACAATCGAATTTAAATTGATTTCAATCAGATATATATTGGATAATCTATTAGCAACAAAATAATATAAATATCTCAAGTGAAGTGATCTTATGTTTTCTAATTTTATTAAGATGGTTAACTATTAAGCCAACGAAGTGATGATTTCTTGAATTCTGATACATATTACACCGTTGTAAATCATAACAGATCTCGAACTGAAATGTAGATTTATGTTGAATATAAATTTATGTGAATTTATGAACATCGAGATTAAACTTTAACGTTAATACCGATCTATTGCTTTTATAATTTCTTTCATGTTTGAATATATTTAGTTTTTTAAAAACTTTGTTAGGTTTAGATGTCAATCTAATAAATTTAATAATTGATTAATGTTCGAGTTAATAATTTTGTTTGTTATTAAGTTGTTAAGTTTTAATGCGGATCTTCTTAATGATTCTGTTCATGTGTTTTTTGTAAACATGAATGTTGTTTGTTGAATCTTCGAACAATTGATGTCTCTTTCTAGGTTATTGTTTCAACTTGTTTAAGTTCTAACCTTTTGTTCATAACTTCTAAGCATAGAAGAGTTCTTATTTTAAAGGAATAATCTATTCCATACTTCAAATGTATACATTGAGATCTTAAATCTAAACATGGTAGTGTTGAGATGTTTCTATATGTGTAGATGTTTTCGGTTGTTGGATTTGTAGATTCGTTTATCAATATATATAATATTTCTTAATGTTTTGTCTATGTTTTTTAATATTAGTAATGGCAATTAATTTAATTGGATTAATATACTTCACCCATTAACAAGTACCATCTTTGGATAACAGGTGGTCAATTTAAAGGTCAATTTAGTAAAACTCGGGATCGGATGTTGGATTTAATTAAGTTCTAATCAGAATAGTTAACAGTTTGAATTTTTTTTAACCAACATCCTCATGGTTTTTGTTTGGTATTAATTTAATGTTGACATAAGTACCCGATGTTTTGTTATGTTTAGATCATTTTATCTTATAATTCTTGTTGTTAACGGTAAGTTTTACTTATGTTATTACATCTAACATCGATTATTATTAACAAACTTGTAGTTGTGTTGTTTTTTTGTTGTTTTAAGTTATTATTAATAAGTATTTTATAATTGTAACATAAAGTTTATATATATTCTGACGTGTTTATATTTTCTTGGGAATGGATTAATTACTACTATTCTGTTGTCCAGTTCTGTTTAATCTACTTGTTTTTAACAACGTTGTGACTCCTAATAGCGGTTTAATAAAGATTTTGGTTTGGATTTAACAGTTTATCTCTAAAGTTTGATCGGATTTATAGTGTTTTTGTTGTTGTTAACATGTTGAAATGAATTATCTAAATCATTTATCATAGTCGTTAATGTCTTCGAAGCCGATCTGCAACCTTATGATCGGGGTGTTGGTTATTCCCTTGAAATGTCGATGTTTAGTATCAGCTATTGCTGCTAAGCTTTTGATATCCTCCTCATGACCATTCTAATCCAAATATTTTAAGACCATCTAATAATCTCTTATAGTTTTCAATTTTGTTGCTTTTAAGAGTAAACGATATTATGTCATTACTTAATTTGTAATCTCTTTTCCAAAGTTTATGATCCGGAGATCATGGTAAAATCGGACTGAACACATGATTTACATAACCCGATGTGGTTAAATATTTACAAACCTTAACAACAGAATTATGGTGGTAATGTAATCGAACGAAGACTGGTTTCAGATTTTTAAGAACCAAGGTGCAGTTATAACTACTACTTGTTGTTCCGATAAACCTTTCGAAGTTGTTAAATGTCAATGAAATTTTTTTGTTGTAGATACCGATCAACCGCAACGTCCAAACACCCTGTTGGGTATAAATTAAGTACAAATCGATATATCGGCTCCTTGTGTTATTGGTTTATATATTAAGGGTGTTGTTCATGAATTATCCATTGATATAATACATCTGTTTGAACGTTGTTTTATGTATTTACAGATTGAATGACATATCTAATATCTCGAATGTATTCGAACATGGTGATTCCAAATGAATTGACTTGGTATTGGTTCTAAGTAATGTCTTTAAGTTATATCCATCTCTTGGATCGAAGAAGTCAACATGGACATTGAATCTTGTTAAGAACATCTTACAGAATTGTTTTAAAGGATTAATAAACAACATCCACCACCAATGCGTGGTCGTTTGGCTTGAGTATACATAGAAATGTTGATGTTAATGCCATTAATCCCGAACATGTTACCATTGTTTTATCGGATCTTTTCAACATGCTAATAGCAACACATAGATCATTTGTTGTTGGTGTGCCATGTTGTCCATAGGTATATTTTTTTTGTTATTCTTTATCATCTCAGATGTATTTCTGAATAAAATCGTTGATCCATTAACGAGGATGTTGTTCACGAATCCGTTGTCCATATCATCGAATGTTTTTATTAAAGTGGTACTATCAGCTAGATTGTTGTGGGTGTTTGTTTTAATTTTGTTCAAGTAATCTATTCTGTTAGTCATTTATAGGCTGTTATCAGATGGGTAGATGGATTCGGATTGTCACCTTGTTGTTTTCTTGACCGGATATATTTATCTTCATAATTTAAATCTGGAGGTTGGTAACCAAAATTATCAGATGGATTAAACATGTTTATGTTTGGTCATCGTTTCGATCTCCGTTGTCTTCTTCATCTCCATTTTTGGAGTTCTCTTTATCATCTTCATAGTAATTCTCATAATATTCCCGTTCATCTTCTCGTTCACATAGATCATTGAAGAGTTTAGCTAAAACGATGATGTAAAACGTTAACCACCTATAATCTGTCAATGAATATAACAGAATTGATATTGGATTTAAAATAATCGTTATTTTGTTTCAAGTTCATCTTATCATTTTCTTTGTTTTTCGTTTTAATCTTCTTATTAGACGATAAAATGGTTTTAATTTGTAATTTACATACCATCAACAAACAAAAATACCATAAATCAAACGTATGAGTATATTGGTTAAACTTATTGATGTTATTTTTGTAAATCACTTGCTTATAACGTTTCTAATATGTGATAGATCTTCACATCAGAGGGTGTATTCTTTTATCAGTGTGGTTCTAATCAAAAGATGTTTATTTGTATAAGATTAGTTGTTAATTTAATAAATTATAACAAAAGCGGATAACAAAATCCAATGAATAGAAAGATAGTGGTTGGTATGTTTAAGTAATATTTGATGGCATGTTGTTTTTAAGTAATTAAAAGCCAACGGTTATATGGTTTTTTATAGTATTTAATAATGTGGTTATTATTTCGATGTCGGAGTGTTCTGGTTTTTAAACAACAATGTATAAGGTAATTGATATTTTAAATAAAGAGTTAATCGTCTTGTTACAACGTTTGGTCCGAATATCTTTGGAGTATAAATTGTTGATTAAGTTCAGATTTGTATTAAACGGGTTTTTGATGTTGGGTTTTTGTTATTCCATAGTAATTTATAGGGATAAATTGACCAACGAGATCATGATGTTAACATATATGTGGAGTACTTAGTTAATCAAGTTTTGTTAATATTAATAGTTATAAAGTATACTAATCAATAATATCGATGTTGGAGGTATAATCTTGGAATTGAAGATTCAGTTCGAACATGTATGTTTTTTTTGTTTCTGTGTTAACATCCGATGTTTCGGTTTAAGCTCTAAAATATAAATTGTATCTGTGTTATGGCGGTTTGACCAAACATCCAATGAAAACATGTCAGTTTTTAGTATTATGATAGATGTTACCATGTAATCCACAACATGTTGACAACTTTTGTTCGGTTGTTGGTGTTTCAATTCTTAATTAGTTATATAGTAATCTTCATGGAAGATCTGTTCATTTTATTGGTTGATAACTAGAAACAACATGGTTAAAAAGAAGGAGATGGAAGTATTAAGTTTGGTATTGGTGCGGATGTTGTTCGATTAGACATAGTGTCGGAATTTGTAAAGTTATCGAAACGACCAATGTTTAACCAATTGAATAATTACCAACTATAGGTATACTCGGACATATATTAATAGGAATTAAGAACTAATGGTGTTGTTGGCCATGGTAACGTTGTAGTTGCTAAACGTTTTAACATTTAAATTGTTGTAATGATCTGATCTATGACTGGTGGAAACAATTGGTTGGCTTCGGGTAGAGGTAATTGGTAGTTTTGTTGTTGTTTGGGTGTTTGTGTTGTCAGTTTAAATAGAAGAAAGGGTTATAAAAGAACATACGGATATAAAATGTTATAATTATGGTATGTTTTATGAAGATAATGAGGTTGTAAGTAATAAGATATTTAGTTGAGATTGGTGTTGTGGTTGAGATGTTTTGTTATGTAACTGGTTGAAGGATTTATTGGAATTAGAACTGATACTTGTGAGAAATAATTGTGTTCATGGATGTTGTACCGATGATGTGTTTGGTAGGATGGTTTTTTTTTGATTTATTTAAGAATTAACAATAAAATAGTATTGAAATGATACAACGAAGACATGGATTTGATCCTGTGATTATAAATCATGAATCTAATGAGATCTATCTATACTGTTCCATATGTGGAAGATGAAATACCCACCAGTAAAACCTTCAGTCCTATATATTTGATTGAAAGGACAACAAGGTGTCTAAGATTTTAACTATTCATGTTCAACATGGTAATGCGTTGTTGTTCTTAAACTAAATTACTGAAAGGCATAAGTATTTACTTCTTCAGTTTTGTTGTTAGTAGTTTGTTTATAGTTTTCGAGATATTAGTACCAGTTAGCTGAAATATGTTACCATACTTACACATCTGGCCTATCAACGTGATAGTCTATCACTTCTCTTAATAGAATGTTTCTTCGGTTTAGCTTCCGGCTTAGATGCTTTCAGCAGTTATCTATTCCATACTTAGCCATCCTGCCATGCCGTTTGGCAACGACAACAGGTAGACCAGAGGTATGTCCATCTCGGTCCTCTCGTACTAGAGACAGGATCCGTCAACATTCTTTTTCCCACGGCAGATAGGGACCGAACTGTCTCGCGACGTTCTGAACCCAACTCACGTACCGCTTTAAATGGCGAACAGCCATACCCTTGGGACCTTGTTCAGCCCCAGGATGCGATGAGTCGACATCGAGGTGCCAAGCAACCCCGTCGATAAGAACTCTCAGGGGTTATTAGCCTGTTATCCCCGGCGTACCTTTTATCCGTTGAGC
>NZ_NXGO01000081.1:0-4901 GCF_002774925.1 Candidatus Hodgkinia cicadicola | reverse complement strand
TGGTAGTCATTAATTTATGTGGGTTTATTCAAGTGATCCGGACGTTGGAAAGAACAGGATGTGAGATATATGGTTCGGAATGATAATGATATTTGTTATGAGATAAACGATTATGGTCTTGGAATCGGGTAGAATTAACCACAACGTTGTTAGGGTATTACCAAGAGTTCCGTTAACAACATAATTGCTTGAAGTTAATAACATTCTGTAACCAAAAGTTTCATGTTCGATCATGAAGATATCTTAAATGAATAACATAAGTTTAACCAAAACAAATGCTTATATGGCATTGTTAAAGTTAGGTAGGAAACGGAGGTTGATACTTGATGGTTCGATGAATACTCAAATACAAAAATTTAGATTAAAAGATAGACATTATGGTGGTAAACAAAACAGAGGTAACAATGATGTTTTAAATATAACTCAACCAAGAGTAATCGAGAAGATACATTTAAGTTATTTAGAAGCAGGAGCGGACATAATTGTAACAAATACCTTCAATTCAAATCAAATTTCTCAATCATGTTATGGTAATAACTACTCTTGTATAGAACTTAACAAACGGGCAGTGTTAATAGCAAAGAGGGCGAGGTTAAAGTACTCGTTTCACAACAAACGTCGTGTTTTCGTTGCGGGTTCAGTTGGTCCAACGAATAAGAGTTTAACAGTACCTTCCAATACATTGAAACCGGCATATCGTGATGTTTCATTCGATGAAATGGTAACAAGTTATAAACAACAGATTAACACGTTGTTAAGCATGGATGTTGACATATTATTGATAGAAACTGTTTATGATATGTTAAATGTAAAAGCGGCCTTGTTTGCTTACTTAGAGATATGTAGGAGGTTGAACACCGAATATGCATTAGTAATATCGGTAACAATCAGTGATGTCTTTGGAAGACTTTTATCTGGCCAAACTCTAGAAGCATTCTGACATTCGATTAGTCATGTCAAACCACTGGGTGTTGGCTTAAATTGTGTTGTTTGATCGAAAAACTTAGAACAATATGCTTCCGAATTATCAAATATTACTGGTAAACCAATATGAATATATCCGAACGTTGTATCTCCCAATGATGAGGGTAAGTATACTCATAATGCCGATGATTTTGTTAAACAGATTAAACCATTAATAAAACATGCATGTGTGTTAGGTGGTTGTTGTGGTTCCACTCCTGAACATATTTCGAGATTAGTTGAGTTTAAGTTATCTAACAAACCTGTCAAGGTTGCAGATGTCAATAGTCGACAGAATTGTTTGGTTCTTAGTGGATTAGAAGTATTAAAGATTAACAGAGATGGGTTTTATGAAATCGGTGAACAAGCGAGTACATCGAGATCAAGTGGATTCAAAAACATGATAACTTCAGGAAACTACGAACAGGCTCTGGACGTTGTAAGACAACAAGTATGACATGGATCAAGGATAATAGATATAAATATGGATGGTACAACGTTGGATCCGAAGGTAGAGATTTCAAAGTTCTTGAACTTGATTAATACCGAACCTGATTTATCAGCATTACCAGTTATGATTGGCTCATTCGAATGAAGTACACTTTTGATTGGCATGAAGCATATACAAGGTAGAGGTATTATAAATTCCATATCTCTTAAGGATGGAGATAAACAGTTCATAGACAAAGCGAGACTGATCAAGATGCATGGATGTTTGCCGATTGTAGTTGCTTCCGATGAAAGAGGATATGCTTCGACCATTGATCAACGATTAGGAGTTTGTAAACGAATTCATGGATTGTTAACGAGAGAGGTTGGTTTCAATGATGAAGAAATAATAATAGACTTAAACACGTTTCCAACGTCCGTTGGAATTGTAGACCGTGATAGAAGTGTTTTAGAATTAATCAAAACTATTAAATTGATAAGTACGATTTATCCGAAGATAAATTTAGTATTGAACATATCGAATTTATCGTTTGTATCCAGAGGTAACATCAGGTTTGAAGAGTCGTTGCATTGTACGTTTCTAAGATATGCCATACTTGTTGGTTTAAATCTTGGTATATTAAACGTTCAAACCAAAATGTCTTATAATACACTTAGTAAAACGGTCAGAGATTTATGTGTATCGTTGATATTAAACAACAGACAGGTATCGATAGAAGAAATTATCAACGTGTTTGGTACTAAGCTTGATTCTTCTAGTGATGGTGGGAAGATGGAGGTAATTGAAGGAATTAAGATGTTAAATCATGAGTAATATATGCTATTGTTGTAGGAACCGATAAATATGTTGAACAGGATTTGAGTTGAATTGGTTGGAGATATAGATGTGTTACAGCTCATAGAGGAACCATTGATGGATGGTGTGGATGTTGTATGTAGACTTATTTGGTAATGGCATGATGGTTTTATTCCAGATAATAACATCAGTGGAAGTAATAAAGAGATATTATAGGTTCGTGTAACACTGTTGATGGATACCAACAAAAAAAATATGAGAGTAGTAAACGTGATAGTGATGGTAACGACCAAAGGTGATGTTCGTGATATCGAAACGAACAATGTTGACATTGTTTTATCATGTAATAACTATAGGATAATGAACTATAAGACCAATGGTTTCTTCCGATGAAATTATTTCAAACTACAATTAAATATAAAGTAAACGTTATCATGATTACAGGTTCGATATCTTCTTCGTTGGATGAAATGGTAGAAGTGGTAAGGTTGATGTAAAAGAAATCATTTGGATATCCTATTACTCGTTGTAGGTACCGCAACAAGTGAACCATACATGGTAGTAAAGTTCTATCATGAATAACCTGATGGCATTGTTATACATGTTTAAAGGTGTTAATGAAACCGTTGATGGTGTGTTTAAGTTATCCGAACAAACAAGTGGATCTTATGTTGTGGTATTGAAATCGGATTATGAATTAATAACCGAGAACCGTAATAAATCTAAACAAAACCAATACGAACCGTCATCTGTAACTTCATTAAGTCATTCGTTAAAACATAACAAGAAACCGGTCCCAAATGTTTACTTCGTTGGAACGAAGACCACCTGTGTTGGCAACCTACATAAAGATCTAAACATTGATGATGGGTTAAATAGACAGGTGTATTGTTGATGGTAAAGTGGTAAACACTTCGAAAGAAGAATATTGAGTAAAATGGTCTCTGAAAGATGATGTAAGTATTAGAAGAACCATTAACATGATGGCAGTTGCTAACAGGCATGGATCTGCTGATGGTTCGAGAAACAAGTGAATCATTGATAGTCAACCTTCCGACGTTAATACCAACGATAAAACAAAAAAAAACATGTTTAAGTTAAGTGACTTTGTTGATGGTAACAACCATAATATTTCAACATGTTGTTGTGTTTCGGCATTTGGTTCACTTACCTCATCTGATACTTCAATGAAAAAATGGTTCCAATGTTCTTATGTTAACATAACAATTTGTGATGATTTGGTCGAAACATGTTAAAACCACTTATGTTACAACAAAAAAATATCATGTTCGAACAACCAAAATTCAAACGTTCACATAGTTACATTGGAGGTAGACGAATAGGTATTAGAACCGACATCGGGTTATCCAGTTGTTCTCGATCATAGAATTTAAACATAAATTCGTTCATGAATATTTTCATTGAAATCTAATACTGATTCTAACAAATATCTGATACTTGATTGTATTCATCTGTAAACCAACATATCATCTATGGCCGTTTGCCAATCCTTATATCATTCATTTCAGAACTAAACATATAAGATAAATATCTAATCGGTTCCTATTCAAGATTTTTGAAATAAAAGTGTTAAAACAACGGGAGATCTTTAGAATCCATTGATTTGTTATATGTTCGAACCAACGTTAACATAATCTGTCAATACCTATGTTTGGTTAGTTATCTTGTTGGTCAAACGAGTAAATAATATATTTATAAACGATGTAAGTTAACAGTTCAAATCTGCTCAATCATCTTATATTTCATTTGTTTATCCAATTTATTTATAATCTTTAATCCGTAACCATAACTTTTATAAAACCATTACATATCCAACACTTATCTCCATCCTACTACTAAGTCATCGATATATATATATATATCTTTGATATTACTGAAATTAACATATATTTATTATCATCGTAACCATATTACATCTCTTCATCTGATTAAACGGCCACCATCATTGATGTCCATGTTTTAAGTCATTAAGGTTACGGTGTAACAGAAACAACAACAAAAAAAAGGGATTACTTAACTCAACCCAACATTTATTAATAACCTATCATGTATATGTTTTTGTTGGAATTAACTGCTATCGATAACAACGAAGTGACAACGTTTGAGTGTTTTATTCGTTAGTAACCGAAATATTTACAATTTAATAGTACAATTGTATTCCAATGTTCGAATCAAACATACCAACACAGATCCATTTATCATCGAACTAATTGTATCCGTTTACTCCAACAAATAAACATACGAGTACTGTCATATGGTTAATTCTTTGTGTTAATGGAAACCATTTAATATATATATATATATATATTCACATTACAACATTCAAACGGTTAGTTACAACATTTTAAACAAGATGGTATTAAACAAGTATATAAATACTAATAAAACATGTAATTGGTATAAGAGATATAACCTATAACCAACATCCGGTTGTTTGTGTAAACGTTGTTGCCAAATACAGTTTTGTTGATAAATGGATGGTTTTATTAATTCGAGTCTAATAATCCTCTTTCTGAAGTCTATATTCTATCACAATTTGTTAACAATAACATGTTGAAATCAAAGGTTAATTCAAACGGAATACAACCAATACAATCCATCTATCTATTCAAAACTAATTGTTATTACATATTAAATCTTAAAACCAACAAAAATTCAACAACAAACATGT
>NZ_NXGO01000082.1:0-22195 GCF_002774925.1 Candidatus Hodgkinia cicadicola | reverse complement strand
CCAACGTCCACATACCTAAGACCGAAGGTCTCCATCCATCCCAACGATCCATTACGACTACCAAGTGCCATACCTAACCGCCAGAGGCCAAACACACCCATCCGTCCAACACCAAGGTAATTAACCCAATGGCCTCTTGGCCGATGGCGGTTCCAACCTGATTGGCCACCAAGCCAATCTCCCATCACCTCAACCCCAGCGAGCCAATGCGAGCCAACACCCATGACATCGCTGGCATACCAGCGAGCTGGGGTTCTTCAACCTATTAGTAATCTAATGCATACATTAACGTACTCTGGCCGATACAAGCTGACCGTTTCCATCGGAAACATCCATGCCCCTCTCCAGGGGCCGAAGCCAACATCCTCATGGCGGTTGCCACAACAGGCTCATGACCACAACGTTGCCAAGGTTTCATCCTCAGAAACCTGCAACCCAAATCCCGATGATCATCCACCCCAGACACAGAGGTGATGATCAGATGAGGGATTTGGCCCGAGAGCCTGTTCGAACCAACATCCTGTCAAGGATCGGAACCAACGACCTCCAACGTCCACCTACACACTACCATCAACAGCCATCTCATGACCGAACCTTCTGACCTCAACAGAGGTCCCAATCCCACCAATCTCCAACCTCAACCTTCAACCCTTCTACCCGTTGGCATGGTCCGAAGGACATCCTCCAAACGTTGGATCAACCTCCACACCATCCAGCCATCCTTGGCATAACTGATGGCATTTAACCCTTGGAGGTTGTGAAAACGTTTGGAACCACCAGACCCAACACCAACATCCCATTATTCCCACCATAGTTATGTTGGCCGATCAATCCAACCCAACGTTGGATCTCCAACCTCTCAGAGCCATCCATCGGACAACATAACTCCCCATCGAGCACCAGCGAGATGGTTCCACTCACCCAACCATCCCCATAACACTATCAAGGTTCAAACATGGTAGTACTGATCTAACATACACCAAATCGATGGTACTACGAACACCGCAACGTCCAATCTCCCATGGCCATAACCTAACGGTTCTTAACACCATCCGATCGAACCATCACAACAAGATGATGCCAACGTCCATGTTACCTCATCCATGTCGGTTGACATCTTGTTGGCCATTCCGATCACTGATAGTAGAATTGATAGTAACTCGGCTTCCAACAAGGAAACGAGTTCGATCTTATCTCCACCAACAACATCCGGTTCCAACATCCTAACGACCAGCCAATGGTATACCATCGTATGCACTACTTTACTGTCCACTACAACATGTACCAACACCCATGTACTGCCCTGACAACCCAATGTCAGGGATAGGGACTGCTGATAAAAACTTGACATTTACTCAATCATCATTATATATATACCTGACTATATAATATAACTTATATACTTATTATATTATTGATCTTATATCACATACGTGCGGGTATAACACCTATACCCCCATCCATGTTGGTCATGTTAACCCCCCGCAAGGGGGGAAGAGATATACACCACCAACAGGTGGTGATCTGAACAAGAGCTTGATCCTGGCTCAGAACGAATGCTGGCAACACGGCTTAACACATGCAAGTCGAGCGGACAACCTCTAAGCAGGTTGTTAGCGGCGAACGGGTGAGTAACACGTGAGAATCTACCTTGTTCAACGGGATAGCTTAAGACAACTTGAGGTAATACCGTATGACTCCCGCAACGGGTAAACGAATATTTCAGAACAAGATGAGCTTACGGTAGATTAGCTTGTTGTCTTCCCTTCACAAGAAGGGACGGAGCAGTACGATCCAAGCCAACAGCTATCAAGCCATCAATCTCCTCAAAGGGAGATCCGTCCTCTCCACCCCACCTGATCGTCATCAACTGGCTTCTCCAATGAAGCTCAAACATCCCCATCCATGTTGTTCCAACCAACCTAACAACCTCCGATCCCAAATATCACACCTCAAATCAATCCCATTCTAGTCCGATATCCCTCTCTCATAGCCAAGCACACCACTATCCCATCCTATAACCACCTCTACCTACCTCTGATCAACCAAAACCAACAAACATCAACATCCCAACCTCTCAACCCTCAAACAACACAGACGATTCCAATCTTTCTTCCTAATTTACATCCCTGCCTAATATATCTTTTAAACCCTCCCAATCCAGTCCATCCTCCTATTTTAAACCTAAACACTGACCCCTCTCATCCCCTCCATCAAGTGTTCCCAACACGATCCTCCGATCTCTACCATACCCAACCCTCTCATGAAACAACATCCAAACATCCCTTCAATTACTCCTCTCTGATCCTCCTAAACAGACTACCTAATCTAAACCCACCAACTACGTTCCTGTTTAAATCAATCAAACCGAACATATATGCCAACCTTCAAACCAAGTAAGACCAATTGATCCGAACCCACCATACTCCAACCGATCTATCCTCTAATTCCTAACATTCCATCAACAAATCTAAGTAACTCCAAGATTATATACCAACATGGTAACATGTTATACCCAACGCCCATGATAGTGAACGTGATCCTCTAAATCATAATCACATTGTAAACTAGTGACTACTACACCGAACACTAACAAAATGTAATAAAATCTTAAAACCAATCAAACTTACCCAAAACAACACCCATGTACCACATCCCCGTTGTCCAAACATCTACCCAATCCAGACATGAGAACAGACCTCCTGTTATTAAACTGAACCAAACGTTGGCCAACCCAACTCCGACCTAACTACCTTGATCCCACCAAGCAATACTGAAAACCCTAAGCCATCCTGTTCTCATCCCAAATCTCCACCCAATCACCCCAAACCTCTCTATCTCCTACGATAACTTCATCACCAACACTACCAAGGTTATATCCGACCCAAACATACCAACGTTCGATCAAACATCCAACACCCATATGTCAACACCATCCCTCCACCTCTTCGATCCCAAACCGATACCTCCAATCCTAAACACAGATACCCATGGTAACCTCAACCATGTTGTAACCCTATCAACCTCTAACCAAATAAACCTTTCAAACAACATCTTATGACATACATCCACACCTAAACTGATAAACTACCAACAAAATGTTGAATCCAAACCCCAACACCTTGCAGATCAAAGTCCATAGTTATCAACCTCCCATTTCATGGTCTTCCAACACATTAACTCAACAAACGATTACCGAACCTACCATAAGTCTACCCGTTACCATCCCCATCTCATACTACTGATCCAAACACCAACACCATCACTCCCATCCCCGTTTTCCCGTTGTTTCCTTAACACACCTAACATCTAAGCACCTACCCCAGACCATCCCTCCTCCTTCGATAACCTAATCCAAACCAATGAACGATCCACCTCCGACACACCCATCTGTCTATCAAACCTCCAACGTTTCTACCATAAGATATCCTAACAACCAACCTAATAACTTAAACCTCCAAGCCTCAGCAGAGGCTCTCCATCCCCATCTAAATCCTGATCTAAACTTTCAAACTAAACAACATCAAGTGCCAACGTCCACCCAACCCCAAACATGCATAAACATATCATCGATACTGATTCTTTTATCATCTAAATAACTCCGAACTTAATCAAACCTTCGAAGCCAACACCCACCCATACCAAACAACAACCCAACGTTGTTACATCCCGATAGCCAATCTCCCAAGATCTCACTCCTTCCTCCCTACCAACATGACATCATCCCAACCTCTAGTTCTCTATCTGTCCTTATCCTTAACACCATACTATTCCCGAACCATAAACCAACACCAACACTATAATTCAAGACTATTTAATTAATCTACCTATCTAATGGAAACAAAACAACAACGTCCATGTTGATCTTATCCGATTCCAACGTCCACATACCTAAGACCGAAGGTCTCCATCCATCCCAACGATCCATTACGACTACCAAGTGCCATACCTAACCGCCAGAGGCCAAACACACCCATCCGTCCAACACCAAGGTAATTAACCCAATGGCCTCTTGGCCGATGGCGGTTCCAACCTGATTGGCCACCAAGCCAATCTCCCATCACCTCAACCCCAGCGAGCCAATGCGAGCCAACACCCATGACATCGCTGGCATACCAGCGAGCTGGGGTTCTTCAACCTATTAGTAATCTAATGCATACATTAACGTACTCTGGCCGATACAAGCTGACCGTTTCCATCGGAAACATCCATGCCCCTCTCCAGGGGCCGAAGCCAACATCCTCATGGCGGTTGCCACAACAGGCTCATGACCACAACGTTGCCAAGGTTTCATCCTCAGAAACCTGCAACCCAAATCCCGATGATCATCCACCCCAGACACAGAGGTGATGATCAGATGAGGGATTTGGCCCGAGAGCCTGTTCGAACCAACATCCTGTCAAGGATCGGAACCAACGACCTCCAACGTCCACCTACACACTACCATCAACAGCCATCTCATGACCGAACCTTCTGACCTCAACAGAGGTCCCAATCCCACCAATCTCCAACCTCAACCTTCAACCCTTCTACCCGTTGGCATGGTCCGAAGGACATCCTCCAAACGTTGGATCAACCTCCACACCATCCAGCCATCCTTGGCATAACTGATGGCATTTAACCCTTGGAGGTTGTGAAAACGTTTGGAACCACCAGACCCAACACCAACATCCCATTATTCCCACCATAGTTATGTTGGCCGATCAATCCAACCCAACGTTGGATCTCCAACCTCTCAGAGCCATCCATCGGACAACATAACTCCCCATCGAGCACCAGCGAGATGGTTCCACTCACCCAACCATCCCCATAACACTATCAAGGTTCAAACATGGTAGTACTGATCTAACATACACCAAATCGATGGTACTACGAACACCGCAACGTCCAATCTCCCATGGCCATAACCTAACGGTTCTTAACACCATCCGATCGAACCATCACAACAAGATGATGCCAACGTCCATGTTACCTCATCCATGTCGGTTGACATCTTGTTGGCCATTCCGATCACTGATAGTAGAATTGATAGTAACTCGGCTTCCAACAAGGAAACGAGTTCGATCTTATCTCCACCAACAACATCCGGTTCCAACATCCTAACGACCAGCCAATGGTATACCATCGTATGCACTACTTTACTGTCCACTACAACATGTACCAACACCCATGTACTGCCCTGACAACCCAATGTCAGGGATAGGGACTGCTGATAAAAACTTGACATTTACTCAATCATCATTATATATATACCTGACTATATAATATAACTTATATACTTATTATATTATTGATCTTATATCACATACGTGCGGGTATAACACCTATACCCCCATCCATGTTGGTCATGTTAACCCCCCGCAAGGGGGGAAGAGATATACACCACCAACAGGTGGTGATCTGAACAAGAGCTTGATCCTGGCTCAGAACGAATGCTGGCAACACGGCTTAACACATGCAAGTCGAGCGGACAACCTCTAAGCAGGTTGTTAGCGGCGAACGGGTGAGTAACACGTGAGAATCTACCTTGTTCAACGGGATAGCTTAAGACAACTTGAGGTAATACCGTATGACTCCCGCAACGGGTAAACGAATATTTCAGAACAAGATGAGCTTACGGTAGATTAGCTTGTTGGTGGGGTAAAAGCCTACCAAGGCCAAGATCTATAGCTGGTCTGGAAGGATGGACAGCCACATTGGGACTGAGACAAGGCCCAACCCTCTAAGGAGGGCAGCAGTGAGGAATATTGGACAATGGGCGGAAGCCTGATCCAGCCATGTTGCATGAGTGACCGAAGGTCCAATGGACTGTAAAACTCTTACACTAATAATTAATTAATGATAATGTTAGTGAATAGCTCCGGCCAACTTCGTGCCAGCAGCCGCGGTAATACGAGGGGAGCGAGTGTTGTTCGATTTTATTGGGCGTAAAGGGCTATTAGGTGGTTCAACAAGTCGATGATCAAATCTTGGAGCTTAACTCCATCAAGGTTACCGATACTATTGAACTTGAACATGTAGAAGGGACGAATGGAATTCCAAGTGTAGAGGTGAAATTCGTTGATACTTGGAGGAACACCGGAGGCGAAAGCGATTCGTCATAACATGTTGACACTGAAATAGCGAAAGCATGGGGAGCAAACAGGATTAGATACCCTGGTAGTCCATGCCCTAAACGATGAATGCTAATGGTTAAGAGTACTTTAACCTTGATTAATCGAATTGGATAACAACTCGAAAAATCATAACAAGTTTACTCTCCGATCATAAAGCTAACGCGTTAAGCATTCCGCCTGGGGATTACGACCGCAAGGTTAAAACTCAAAGGAATTGACGGAGACTTGCACAAGCGGTGGAGCATGTGGTTTAATTCGAAGCTACACGAAGAACCTTACCAGCCCTTGACATACCATGGCCAAACATGTTGGAAACAACATGCCACTTACAACGAAGTAAGATGCCAGGAACAGGTGCTGCATGGCTGTTGTCAGCTCGTGTCGTGAGATGTATGGTTAAGTCCTAAAACGAGCATAACCCTCACCCATAGTTACCGAACATCAGACCTATACAATTAGGGATGATATACCTCTATGGGAACTGCTAACGTAAGTTAGAGGAAGGTGAGGACCACAACAAGTCATCATGGCCCTTATGGGCTGGGCTACACACGTGCTACAATGGTGGTTACAAAGAGCCGCAACGTTGTGAGACCGAGCAAATCTCCAAAGACCATCTCAGTCCGGATTGTACTCTGCAACCCGAGTACATGAAGTAGGAATCGCTAGTAATCGTGGATCAGCATGCCACGGTGAATACGTTCTCAAGTCTTGTACACACCGCCCGTCACACCATGGAGATCATCCATGCCAAAAGCTTGGATACAAGCGAAGGTAAGGGATGGTTACCGAGGTGAAGTCGTAACAAGGTAGCCGTAGGTGAACCTGTGGCTGAAACATAACAACGAAACTGACCTCTAGATGAGGTTACAACAACAAAATTCTGACAACACCACGTTGTTAAAGCAATCGAACATTATAACTAATAACATTAACTGAATTACATCTGAAAACGAGTAGCATCCGGTGGATGCCTAGGCCTGTATCAAGAAGATGGACCTGCGGATACCATGAAGCAGGTCTAAACATTAGTCTATGTTCTATGGACAACATCTGAACGTTGGGAACTGAAACATCTTAGTACCAACAGGAATAGAGAAGTATACAATTTCGTGAGTAGCAGCGAGTGAAACCGAATCAGGCATCCAAGGATATAAATGTGGTCGTTTGGAACAACGAGCAAGCTAGTGATAGCCTAGCGGCAATAGTACTCCCTAATGATAAAGTAGAACGAGACACAACAATCTCGTCCGAAGATAGGAGGACCACCTCCTAAGCCTAAATACTCATACAAGACCGATAGTGAACTAGTACCGTGAGGGAACGGTGAAACAGAACCCGAACAGGGTAGTGAAACAGATCCTGAAACCGGATGCCAACAAGCAGTCGGAGGGTCCAAAGACCTGACGACGTACCTTTTGCATAATGGGTCAACGAGTTGTTGTTGTAAGCAAAGCCATAGTCGATATAAGCGAAGCAAAAGCAAGTCCACAAAGGGCAACAACAAGTTTACAACATCAAACCCGAAACCGAGTGATCTAACCATGGACAGATTGAAGGTTGGTAAACATCATCCGAAGGATCGAACCCGTACGTGTTGCAAAACGTTGGGATGATCTGTGGTTAGGGGTGAAAGGCCAATCAAACTCGGAGATAGCTGGTTCTCTGCGAAATCTATTTAGGTAGAGTATCCAACGTACACATGTTGTGGTAAAGCACTGGATAGGTTGAGGGCTCACATGGGCCCGAGACTTAACTAAACTCTGAATATGATATGATATTATTGAATAAACACACCATGGGCATAACGTCCATGGTGGAGAGGGAAACAACCCAGACCTTGTCATAAGGTCCTCAAATCTGATCTAAGTGTATCAAAGGTCCAAATCTTTCACCGATAATTAGGATGTAGGCTTAGAAGCGGCCATCATCTAAGGAAAGCGTAACAGCTCACTAATTTAGAAGGATTTGACCGAAAATGTAACGGGACTAAGTTCAGTACCGAAGCCAAGGGCGTTGCCAACGAGCAACGCAGTAGCAGAGCATTCCGTAGGCCATGGAAGGCAACCCGTGAGGGTTGTTGGAGGTATCGGAAGCGATAATGTTGACATGAGTAACGATAATTGAAAGCAAGAACCTTTCACACCGAATGACTAAGGTTTCCTATTCAAAGTCGATCTGAATAGGGTTAGCCGGCACCTAAGGCCAAGCGCAAGCGCATAACCGATGGTAATCACGTTAATATTCGTGAGCCTATTTTGGATGACCCGAGTAATGTTGTTGTCTAATCTACAACGGTTGGATCAGGCTAAACCTTACTTGGCAGGAAACAGTCCATGATTTTATGGCCGTACCAAGAACTGACACAGGTGGTTAGGTAGAGTATACTAAGGTGAATGAGATAATTGTGCTGAAGGAACTCGGCAAACTGCATGTGTAACTTTGGAAGAAACATGATCTGTTCTATGGGTAACCATAACCAGAATAAGAAACCAAGGGGAAGCGACTGTTTATCAAAAACACAGGACTCTGCCAAATCGTAAGATGAAGTATAGAGTCTGACACCTGCCCGGTGCTGGCAAGTGAAACTCCGGATGTTCGAAGCATCCGGTCCAACCCCCAGTAAACGGCGGCCGTAACTATAACGGTCCGAAGGTAGCGAAACCCCTTGTCGGGTAAGTTCCGACCAGCATGAATGGTGTAACGACTTCCCCGCTGTCTCCAGCACAAGCTCAGTGAAATTGAAATCCCCGTGAAGATGCGGGGTATCTACGGCAAGACGGAAAGACCCCGTGCACCTTTACTGCAACCTTGTATTGATGAAATCGGGATTACCGCACAGAGTAAATGACTGGCGATGACCCCCTTGCCCAGGCAGGGGTCGAGCCTCCAATGAAACATCATTCAGCAACACGATAACATCTCATTGCATCAGGCCAATCCTGATCCAAGACCATGCAAGGTGGGTAGTTTGACTGGGACGGTCACCTCCTAAAAGGTAACAGAGGTGTACACAAGGTAGGCTCATGACGTTTGGAAATCGTCAGTAGAGTACAATGGCATATGCCTGCTTAGACTGCGAGACAGACATGTCAAGCAGAGACGAAAGTCGGTCATAGTGATCCAACGGATCCGAGTGGAAGGGCTGTTGCTCAACGGATAAAAGGTACGCCGGGGATAACAGGCTAATAACCCCCAAGAGCTCTTATCGACGGGGTTGCTTGGCACCTCGATGTCGACTCATCGCATCCTGGGGCTGAACAAGGTCCCAAGGGTATGGCTGTTCGCCATTTAAAGCGGTACGTGAGTTGGGTTCAGAACGTCGCAAGACAGTTCGGTCCCTATCTGCCGTAGACACAAGAAGGTTGACAGGATCTACCTCCAGTACGAGAGGACCGAGATGGACATACCTCTGGTCTCCCTGTTGTTCGAACCGACGAGCATAGCAGGATAGCTAAGTATGGAACGGATAACAGCTGAACACATCTAAGCCGGAAGCCAACCTGAAGATACCTTCTACTAAGAAAAATGATAGATCATCATTTAATAGACCAAGTGTGTAATCATGGTAACATGTTCAGCTAATTGGTTCTAACGTTCGAAACAACCAGATGTGACCGCAACGACTAACCCTAACGGCCATACCTCTAACAGGGTATTACTAAGGGTTATTAGAACCTCACCAAGGTTCTCCCATCCTCTAATCGATACATGATACTATCAACAAAATCCTAACATCCATCATATCCTACACCGTTGTCCGGATCCCAACGTCCACATACCTAAGACCGAAGGTCTCCATCCATCCCAACGATCCATTACGACTACCAAGTGCCATACCTAACCGCCAGAGGCCAAACACACCCATCCGTCCAACACCAAGGTAATTAACCCAATGGCCTCTTGGCCGATGGCGGTTCCAACCTGATTGGCCACCAAGCCAATCTCCCATCACCTCAACCCCAGCGAGCCAATGCGAGCCAACACCCATGACATCGCTGGCATACCAGCGAGCTGGGGTTCTTCAACCTATTAGTAATCTAATGCATACATTAACGTACTCTGGCCGATACAAGCTGACCGTTTCCATCGGAAACATCCATGCCCCTCTCCAGGGGCCGAAGCCAACATCCTCATGGCGGTTGCCACAACAGGCTCATGACCACAACGTTGCCAAGGTTTCATCCTCAGAAACCTGCAACCCAAATCCCGATGATCATCCACCCCAGACACAGAGGTGATGATCAGATGAGGGATTTGGCCCGAGAGCCTGTTCGAACCAACATCCTGTCAAGGATCGGAACCAACGACCTCCAACGTCCACCTACACACTACCATCAACAGCCATCTCATGACCGAACCTTCTGACCTCAACAGAGGTCCCAATCCCACCAATCTCCAACCTCAACCTTCAACCCTTCTACCCGTTGGCATGGTCCGAAGGACATCCTCCAAACGTTGGATCAACCTCCACACCATCCAGCCATCCTTGGCATAACTGATGGCATTTAACCCTTGGAGGTTGTGAAAACGTTTGGAACCACCAGACCCAACACCAACATCCCATTATTCCCACCATAGTTATGTTGGCCGATCAATCCAACCCAACGTTGGATCTCCAACCTCTCAGAGCCATCCATCGGACAACATAACTCCCCATCGAGCACCAGCGAGATGGTTCCACTCACCCAACCATCCCCATAACACTATCAAGGTTCAAACATGGTAGTACTGATCTAACATACACCAAATCGATGGTACTACGAACACCGCAACGTCCAATCTCCCATGGCCATAACCTAACGGTTCTTAACACCATCCGATCGAACCATCACAACAAGATGATGCCAACGTCCATGTTACCTCATCCATGTCGGTTGACATCTTGTTGGCCATTCCGATCACTGATAGTAGAATTGATAGTAACTCGGCTTCCAACAAGGAAACGAGTTCGATCTTATCTCCACCAACAACATCCGGTTCCAACATCCTAACGACCAGCCAATGGTATACCATCGTATGCACTACTTTACTGTCCACTACAACATGTACCAACACCCATGTACTGCCCTGACAACCCAATGTCAGGGATAGGGACTGCTGATAAAAACTTGACATTTACTCAATCATCATTATATATATACCTGACTATATAATATAACTTATATACTTATTATATTATTGATCTTATATCACATACGTGCGGGTATAACACCTATACCCCCATCCATGTTGGTCATGTTAACCCCCCGCAAGGGGGGAAGAGATATACACCACCAACAGGTGGTGATCTGAACAAGAGCTTGATCCTGGCTCAGAACGAATGCTGGCAACACGGCTTAACACATGCAAGTCGAGCGGACAACCTCTAAGCAGGTTGTTAGCGGCGAACGGGTGAGTAACACGTGAGAATCTACCTTGTTCAACGGGATAGCTTAAGACAACTTGAGGTAATACCGTATGACTCCCGCAACGGGTAAACGAATATTTCAGAACAAGATGAGCTTACGGTAGATTAGCTTGTTGTCTTCCCTTCACAAGAAGGGACGGAGCAGTACGATCCAAGCCAACAGCTATCAAGCCATCAATCTCCTCAAAGGGAGATCCGTCCTCTCCACCCCACTTCTCTAATAACTAAACTCAACGACCAACGTTCCAATCCAGATCCTTAAACATCTAGAACTTCAATGTCCAATCCAACCTTGAATAATTTCTTCAAACAACCCTCCTCATGACCTCCCTGTTCCCATCTTTCGGAACCTCTAACTACCTCTTATTCCTCCTAGTCCTCAAACACCTCTCAAACCAACATCCCCATCCTTATCATCCCAACCCTAACATCCAACCTCTGAAACCATCACGACCCCCATTCATTACAACTGAACCCACCCCATCTTCCCAATTTTACCTCCATCTCAACACAAAACACATACTCCTCTGTAACCGAACCCATCCTCTAACTAACGATGAACTGATCAAATCTCTCAAATCATCATCCTGTTTTATCCAAACACTCAAACATAACAACATCCGAATTTTGTTCCCAAAGACATACAAGATGATAACCCCAAACCTAATCTAACCATCTTCGATTGATACCACCACTTAATTACCTTAACATAAACATCAGATATTAATCAAACCAACAAATTAACGACTCTAATCCTAATCCCAACCATAGTAGGAACCAAAGGATCAGCATTAACCATACCACCCCCAACATGTACATCTTCCCCAACATCCACAACAAAACCGATGACATTTCTTCTACCCATCGACATTAACACCGAAGTAATAAATATAATCCATCCAAGAATTAAATCTACCTTGAAACATACCGCAATAAGCATCCGCTTCTCTATAACCTGATACCAACTTACCCCATCTACACCGATTCATCCTCCTAACATTAACAAATTCCTAACTTCTTCCAACAAAATAACAACAAACATAAACACCCAACCCACCCCACCATTAACCACCTCTATCTATCTCACCAATATCCACCCCACACATCTCATTAAATACCCTCATAACAACCTATCAACAATACCCTTCCACATCTATATGTAATCAATTATATACTCTAATACAACGTCCACAAAGCTTTACATCAACTAACACAACCACCATTGATATTAAATATCGGTCATTACAAAACCTACCCACAAACAACCTCTCAAGACATTAACCCTAAGCCATCTAGATACCTGATAACCTAGATACTATAAGCTTAACACAAACCTTATTAAAACAACAACATCCGACATCTGTAATTGAGGTCCAAACCACCCAACATGTTCAAAGTCCGAAAGCAACCACCTCTCTAAGAGATTAAACTTAACCCCAACCACCATTCCGACCTCTGTGTTGTCCTTTATTAACCCAATATTAACCATCCCCTGTTTAATTAAAACCATAACCCATAAACCTCCATAGACCAAAGACCATCATCGATGTTTAACCCCAATTCGACCATTACCTTTGATCCCTCAACATCCTCCCTCTCTTCATTGACAACCATCCCTAATAACTCACCACAACATCCTTCTCAACCCCATCATCTACTTCTCTTCTATCAACAAAATTAACCTCCACCATCCTACCCTATCCTGTTAACACCAACCAAAACCAAACGTTGTCACACTCCAACGTCCATACACCAAAAACATCGAACAAATCATCAGCCAATCCCTTAAATCCTCCTAACTCAACCTCCATTCATGACCCCATTCATTGTCCCAAACATCATCGATTTCAACCCCCCACCATACCTCTTCCCGACAAGTAAACACTGAACCAACACCCACCATGACCTATCACTCCAATAACAACGATCCCAACTAATCTCCAATGATACTCCCAAACTGAACCTACATCGATGACCACCAACATCCACCACCCAATCAAGTGATTCCTTTAACTCCCTCCAACATCTTCATGGTTATACTTAATCCCACTCTAACCCTCCTATTAAACACCTCACAACACCCCAACCTTCCATCCCTCCTAACAAACACAGACCCTACTACCTACCAACCATTAAACCAACAACCAAACCGACATACCAAAGATCATAACTCAAAACTTCAATGGCTTTAAGCCTAAACATATCAACCTTTTCTAATAACCTTTAACAACACCACAACATTTTAACAGTTAATCCAACTAAACAAAGAGATAACAACATGAAAACCATGCCAATCACCTCCATGATAGTAAACTTAACCTCTAAACCTAATCCAACTGATCTCAAACAACAATTACACAACATAATGAATCAAGACATGACCAAAACAACCCACCATCATAAACCACATCCCAAACATCAAAATAATCCAACAAATTATCCACATACTTCAACAAATATCCAAAGATATCCTTCCGAACCTCTCAAACGTTGTACCATCCCTCCTTCCCCATCCGATCAACAACACCACTGACTGATTGATCCTTCATCGAAGTGTTATAAACCCATTCAAAGCCATCCCCTCAACCCAATCCAACATCCACCAATCTAACCACCATAGCCACATTAACCCCATCAAAAACATTACCAAACATTTAACCAACAAAAAAACACTAAAAACCAACACCCATAAGCATTAACTCCCTATCGGACCCAAACGAGATGATTTCATCCCTCCAAAGGAGGTTCCAACCAAGTTCTAAACCAAACTGAAACAACTCTTATCTCCATGTTCTCAACCCTCTCAAATCTACCAACCACAACACCCACCCCCAACCCAACGTCTCTCTGTCCTTGACCCCATTTCATCCGATCTAACCCAACCTTGACTAAACAACCTCCAAGAACCAAAAAACCCAACCCTCAAACCCCATCTTCCAACATCATCTTGTTGTTTCAATATTTTCTATCCGATCCCCATCAGCTGAACAGTTAAACTCGGCTTCCAACCAGGAAACGAGTTCAGATCAATGCCTCCCGTCATCACGTTGTGACATCGGCCTAATCACCCCCATAACATCCGCATCCACCAACATCTTGAAGCCAATGACTAACCACATCTGGATATCAAAAAAAATAACCCCAATCAAAGGCACAACATTTACCTTAAAACTAATATCCAATCCTGTTATAATAACTTTAAATAAATTAACAAACCTGAGCTTTGAAGACTGTACAGCAATCGCCAAAACCAACAACAACGACCTAGAGAAATCACTGAAACAGGCATACCTCCAAATCTACAAACCTCCATTCAACATCATAAATGGCAACTGATTCTCAACTCTTATCCCAACCAGATCTAAAATCTACCTGTTCAAGCTATACTCCAACACCCAAATCTACAACAACCGAAACAACTGAAAAATAAGAAATACCCTAAACAAAATAATAAACAACCTCCCATTAAACACAGAAAAGGTATTCAAACTAGAAATTGTAACAGGAATAATATTACATTCATGTATTGGATTGAAGTATGATGCCACAATATTCGGATTCCATCTCCATGAAAGGGTAAACGATTCCATATATAAAGGATTAGCTCTAACAATAATCTCTTCAACCTCAACTCGACAAAACCTTATCCCTCTAACAAGGTTCCTATGCCGCTTAAGCTATCTCCGAACCCCAATCCCCAAAACCAACATCCTAACAGACATTATCAACGAAACCTTCGAAACCAATTTCATCAAAACAACACAGAAACTAATCCAAATCTTCAACAAAACTAACAACTGCACAGCGACTCTCCAAAGAGTCTTCATCATCAAGTAAACATCAATCCTTAACCCCCTCCCTAGACCTCTTAATCAACCACCCCAATCCCATCTTTCTTAGATCTTCTTTAAAACTCCAAACATCCCACCATCCTCCACCATCGAACCCCATTTACTCCATCCTCATAACCACATCCATCAAACATCTCAGATATATCTCTTCAATATATATTAAATCCTAATCCAAGTTCAACATCCCAACCAAACACCATCCCAACTACCTCTTTCCAACCCGTAAACATGCAAGCTCCGCTTGCCTCCTGTTCAAGCCCAAACACCCATCATGACTGGATCATTCATCCTCAACTCCCATCCATGTTGTTCACCCTCATCCCCTATCCATATCTCCTTTTAACACAACCTAAACCCTCATACCTCCTAGAAATATAACACCAAACGATGACCATAAACCAACCTACCCAATACCTCATCTATTAAATCAATACTTGTTTTTAAAAACATATATTCTCCAAGAATATAAAACCTGATTAATAACAACAACAAAATTTTAACAAAACCATTCCAACTTCAACAAAATCCAACACGATCAACATAATCCAACCTATCTAAACAACACAATAACTATGAAACAACCTCTGAACAGATTATTATGTTATCTACCTACCATCGGAACCTAACAACAAGATAACGAACAATCCAACAAATATTAATCCCATCTCCAACACCCTACATGTTAACATCTATCTCATCAAAACCTGATACCAAACCTCCATCAATTACCTCCGATCAACCCCACTCCCAACAAAGTGATACCTATTATCATAAAATTACAACAAACACGAAACAATTAACCCAATCCATCCCCCTACCCCAACATCTAACATCCATATTTGGTTCCCATCCAACAAATCATAACAACTTATCAAAATCCCATTACCATCGATGTTGCAGATTACTTCCCAAAACATATCCCACCTATCTTTATCACGATAACCCAACAACTACAACGTAAAAATGGTAACACAAAGCAACTTCTCCAGAGATCTTAAAACATTAATCCTCAAACATCTAGACTCCGGCAGTCTCGAACTCTTAAGTTTAATAAGTTCAATAAAAACCACCCTAACATCTGGAATAAAAAAGCTAAACCAACTAACATACTCAAAATTCGGAAACAACATCCTCACTAAAAAGTTAAACCTAATCCTAGCCCTCATCTGAGGCCTCTGTTGTACAACGTTAACCTGATATTGGTTGTTTTATCCCTAACAGCTTGTTTATACTTTAAAAACCATAGAAGTCAATAGATCGACAACCATCATTGGTGTTCAACATCGACCACCATTCGGCCCATCTCCAACCTCTCTCCTAACAACCCATCCCTAACGTGTTTACCTCCAAACCCCATCAACTCATCCCCATATCTTACAAGCCATTATATCCTCCATCCAGATTTTATACCCCATCAACATTCAACATCCCCAATTCATACCTACTTAACATCAACATGAATAAACCTAAAACAACAAACAATTATAACCTTACAACTCCCCGATGCTAATCTCCTAAGCATCAAACAACCACTCATACCATTTATCCCAACATATACCAAGTAATTACCTACAACAAAATAAAACAAATATGAACAATACCAACAAACGAACAAACAAACAAACAACGGCCAACCACCAAAGCATATCGATTCTGAAATATTTAATAGGTATAAACCTCAAACAATTCATAATTGATGGAGTAAACTACCAAATCAACGAATGTTATGCTGTTATCGGCCAATGAATTATAAAAGCTCAAGTACTATCTGGCCAACGCCCACATGCAACAACCCTATGCCTCTCAGAATTAGGCAGAGAACACCCTTCAGAGATAATACTTAACCATTCACCATGCCTCGAATTCAACGAAACCCCACCATGTTGTTATTCTCTATTAAATTCCTGTTCAAACATCCTTATAATCGGTCACAACCATCCAAACCTCGAAACTGTTAAGTTCCTCAGAACATTTGTCAGTGTCGGTTGAATGAAACCGAAGCCAATACTACTAATACCCTACAACAACAACTTCCAACGTTCAGTTAAACCCATAGGACCGAACTCCAAACAAAAGGTCATAACATGAGCACCAAAATCCACATCACAAAACCCTACAACAATCAAGGACCTAAACGTTGTTAAAACCGATACAACAAAGTTAACAATTGGATTTAATAAACCCATACTAACGACCTCAGATCCAAACACCAAAACAACCGCAAACAACCCAACCCCACCCGAACAACACATAACCAAACACCTAATCAAAAGACTACATTTATCTCTATCAAACGAAATAATAGTGAACAAAACAAACCTTATACTCCTACCAGATAAAAACCAATTCCTCTTCGAAATCAATCTCATTCAACCTATCCCACCCAACACCCTCAACATCCTCATGTATTTATTAAACAAAACAACCTCAAACTTAATTCTTAATAGAGACTACTACATCAACAAATATCTAAGTTCAATGAACAAAACGATCTACTTAACCTGTGATCCAAAATACCACAACCTCTGATCAAAACAACACAACATCCAACCAATAAAACTATTAAAACAACCCAAATCCAACCCAACTCCACAACATAAATCTCTTAAACCATCCTAGCCAACATATTAACACATCCCTATTCCTTCATCCCCATTAATCTCTAACCACAATACATCCATCTAAACACATATATTCATGAATAAACAATTACCCCACCCAAACATCCATATCCTACCCACACCCACATCTCCCTGTTATCCAAACTTAACACCTAACTTCTAATCACAACATATAATCAACCCAATTCATCCTCCAACCCCAACAAACACCCCTCTATCCAATCATAATACACATCCCCACCAATCTTACATCTTCTAACTCCATTCCCCTTCAACCTGCTCATTCTGAAACACACATCTATCCGCATACCTGATAACTATATTTATTGAACTAAACCATAAGGCTTAAACCCTACCCACCAACATCACCCCACACATAAACCAAAACAATGATCCGAACAAACCAAAACTACAACCACATAACAACTTCAACGATTTATGCCACCGTTAGTGACTTACCTTGTGCAATTGCAATAATAAGACTATCCGGACCTTTGGTACTGAAAACGTTGAACGAATGTATCGATGAATTACTAGAACCAGACAGCTGAAGAACATCTACCCTAACCGATATCACAAGTCCAATTAACAAATGTACAACAAGATGACAACCATCCCCGAACTCTCCAACTGGAGAAGACTACGCCGAACTACACGTATTTGGTTTAAGAACAGTGGTAAATGTACTAACAAACAAGTTCAAAGGTTTAGGATTAAAACAAGCAAACAGAGGAGAATTCACTAAACGAGGATTGAAAAACAACAAGATATCATCAAAAGAAGTCATCGAAATCGCCAGTCACTATGGTCTCAAGATCAAATCATCTGCAATTAATAACATCAAAACAGCATTCAAAACAACAATCACAAAACTGGAATTAACTAACCATCAAAACATTTCAGTAAAAATAAATCAATTAACTACCCGTTTAACGAACTTAATAAAAACAAGTATCAAACTAAACAACATATGTCTAGTAGGTAACACAAACGTTGGTAAATCATCTCTGTTTAATGCTATTTCCAAAAGAACCAGAGCAATTGTTGATAACGTTAAAGGTACTACCCGCGATGTATTAAAAACCAGTTTCAGAGACTTCAACCTCTGAGATACACCAGGATTTAATCAAAGAAACATAAACTCAAAATTCATAACAAATGCTTGAACCTATATCGATAATGCTGGAGTAATAGCTATGGTAAACAACAACCAACCTCCAAAACCATTTTTAAGACTTAAACACAAAGCAGCAATAATCTTAATAGAATCAAAGTCAGATCTAATTCATAAATTACCAAAACAAAACGATGTAATCTGAACTTCGGCATATACAATGGAAGGAATACCACAAACGATCAACCTATTCAAGCAACTAACAAGAAAATCCATTATAACACCATCCCAAATAACAGCTCTAACCTTACTAAAGAAATGTAACCTGATCAAAAATATAGACACTAAATTCGATATGCTTAAACTAACCAATAAAATATTAAACAACGACAATGACGAAACAACAACCGCCCACACCTTAACTAACTACCTGTGCTATGGAAAATAAAGTAAAAATGTACAACGTGGTAGTTATTGGATGTGGACATGCCGGAATTGAAGCAGCAAACGCATCAAGTAAACTTGTTAAAACTGCAATAGTCGTAGCCAATCAACAAGATGTTGGTAAACTCTCATGTAATCCATCAATCGGTGGCCTAACAAAATCTCAATTAATCTGTGAACTAACATGTGTTGGAGGTATTATGGGCCAATTAGCTGATAAAAGTGCAACCCACATCGATACTCTTAACAAATCAAGAGGCAGAGCAGTTAGAGCTCTTAGAATCCAAGTTGACAGAGAAATGTACAGAACCTTATCTCTCGAAATATTAAACACCTTAACTGTTATTTACGATGAGGTTATCGATATAATACATCTTAACAACAAAATTTTATTGAAATTAGCATCCGGATCTGAACTATACACCAAAGCAGTTGTAGTAGCAACAGGACCATTTGGCCGAGCAACATGTCACATTGGTGAATGTGTTATACCTGGTGGAAAGCCACTTACCCAACGTCAAAACTGCATGTTAAACCTATTCAATAAATATGGTATCAGATTCAAACGTTTCAAAACAAGTACTCCACCACGACTAATAAAAACCTCTATAAACTGAGAACACACTCAACCAATGCCAAGCGAGAAACCATTGTATGGCTTCAGTGGAAAATTAACCTCATTTATAAACCAATTATACTGTTACTCCCTACATACCAATGAAGATACCTACAAAATATTAAAGACCTATGCTGTTTATTCATCCTCACAAAGAGGTATATCACTAGGAGCCGGATCCAAACGTTGTTCTTCAATCGAGAATAGAATAATCCATTCAAATCGTAAATATCAAAGACTCATCATAGAACCAGAAGGATTTGATGATGAAACTGTATACCTAAACGGAGCCTTCACCTCCCTTCCAATTGAAATACAAACAAAAATGTTAAAAACTATACCAGCATTTACCAACGTCCATGTTGCCAAGTTCGGATACAGTGTAGAATACGATGTAATTTGTTCAGGTGAAATAGACGAATCGTTGCAGCTAAGATGTATATCAGGAGTATTTATGGCAGGTCAAATCTGTGGATCAACGGGATACGAAGAAGCAGCAGCCCAAGGTTGACTAGCAGGTGTTAATGCAGCAATGCATTCCAAATCCTTTCCAGTATATAAACTCAATAAATTATACTCATATATTGGACTACTAACATACGACCTTAGCAAAAAAGGATTGAGAACTCCATATCGAGTCTTAAGTGCAAGAACTCCAACCAGAAATCAATTAAGACAACGAAATGCCATCCTCCGAATGTTACCTTTGGCCCTAGCCACAACATCAACAAATGAAAAGAAACAAATATTATGAGCCGATCTTGTCAAACAATTCAAGATTCTGATGGAACCAAATGTTAAACTTAAAATCAATCCGAACAAATTCAACTTAAATCCCGATCACAAACTAATGAAATTAGTACAAATGTTCCGAAGTTACCAAACATACAAACACTAAACCTTTAACAATGGCAAACACCTTAACAAACAACAATACTAACATATCGATACCAAAACAACATCCAAACATGTACTGAAACACCAACAACACAAAATTCAATGCCATAATTGCTTTAAAAGAACCAACAATGCGGGATTACATCACCATTGTCAACGTAGCAATGATACCAGAAGTCACCAGTTGTCAAATATGATTAGCTGCAATAAAACTTATGAAACAAGCCAGATGAGGTCGGTTCCAAACTCCAACAAAAATGTATACAGATACCGGCAAATTACTTTGGTTTAAAGCTTCAACATGTTTAAAACTTGGAAACACCATCACGAGCTTATGCTTTACCGTTAACAACACCCAAAGATCCATAACTAACCACAACTGATATCTATTAACAGCTGAAAACACTCCAACAAAAACATCTACATTTATCGGATTAAAAGGTATTACCTCTACCCGTTGTAACCAAACGTTCCAAACATCGATTAGTCCAGCTTGTAAGAACCGATTAGATATTCAACTAAAAAATACTGTACCCGGACCAAATCAAACATTTTATGCCAGAATCCTAGGCAAAACACAACAACCATGTAACATCGAAAGCATGACCATTAACAAAGGAACATCAATCCTCGGATCTGAATCATTAACAATTAATTACTGATCAACATGTTTCCTAGCTGCCTATCTCGTATCCCAAATATTCAAAGAGAACAAAACCTCCTACGACAACCCCTGAATTGGATTAACAAACACATTATTCTGATCAAAGAAATTAGAAAAACCATCCATCAATACCAGCAATAGCTGCACATCAATCGTACTAACTTGTAACCAATATCCCGAAAGACAACGTAGACTATCGGAAATACAACGAATATGTGAAAACGAATTATTAACTGGAACCCAAACCAGATTACCCTGATCAATCAAACCCCATTAGTCCCCAATAATCCCAACACCCACATCAATATCCATACCAATCCATCACCTGTATCTAACTCCCGCTATACCCATCTCCCTTCAACATAAACTAACCAAACCACTCTTAATCCTCATACCCAACCTCCAACATCCAAACTCCAACCCCCATCAACATCAATTCGATCAAACGAACCACCACATAAA
>NZ_NXGO01000080.1:0-1677 GCF_002774925.1 Candidatus Hodgkinia cicadicola | reverse complement strand
TGCTGACTTCGATGGTGATCAAATGGCAGTTCATGTTCCGCTTAGTCTGAAAGCCAGAATTGAGGTTACAACGTTGTTGATGACGGAAAACAATGTGTTTCATCCGGCCCATGGTGATCCATGTATCCTGCCATCCCAAGATATGATCCTTGGTTTGTATTACATGTCTTTAACATCAACAGAACAAAAAGATGTGTTGTTTTCATCGTACGTTGAAGTAACCAAAGCACTTGAATACAAAAAAAACCCCATTTAATCCATCTAAACATCTTGGTATGATACATTGTTTTTACTAAAGACATGACGGTCGTTGTTTGTAACGAGAATATAATTGGAGTATAGTTTTATCTGGATCAAAGGTTATATTTTGGTATTATGTTCTGTTTAAAGATTTCTTACCTTGATTAGCCAAAAATTCATGATAGTGATATATATCAGCTTATGGACGTTTGAGATTAAAAAATGTTAGACTTAACAAAGATAACATAAACCGATATGAGGTATACGAGAATTCATCAACAGAAGTAATAGATGAATTCCAACTTCAAACCTTGAGTACGTTGCATATAGTTGATTTAGATGGAAATGGTATGTGGGTAAACCAAAGAACTTTAGAACTATTAAAGAATTTTTAGATTAGACTAACCACAATATCCAATCGGGAGGTGGAAATACAAACCATGGACACAATTGAATAGATATTTTGACTAGTGGTTAAACTAGACTAATAATTAGGTATTTTTGTTGTAAGTGATATTGAAGTTTTTGTTTGGAGTATGTTGTTAAGTGTCTTAGTAGGATATGTGTTTAGTATTGGTATATTTGATGTCATGATCTTGGATATGTGATGGATTTAACAACACAGATAGAAGTGATTATTTAAGGTAATGGCAATGGGATGTTAGATTTTATATTTGGGTTTTATTTGTATGACTGATATTGATCGTGATGGGGTAACGGAAGATATTATAATACAACAGGTTTATTAAGGATGATAAACAAAAGACGATTACCAAATGGTTGTTTCTGGCGGTGTTACAAACGTTGCTGATCTTCTTAAGAACTAATTTGAATAGTAGTTTGGTTGATGTAATATGTGGTGGCCCCTTATGAGGGCCCAAATATCCGTTGATATAATAAACGATCGGATGATTTATTAGTTTAAACATCAAAATAATTACTATATATATAGATGTAAATTACAACAACAAGTAAGTGGTATCTAGGTTCTCTGATTTAACAACGGTCAGTGGTCTAAGTTTACTTGCTAATAAATATAGCATTAGTGGTGTTGATAAACTTTGTTTGTTTAATATAACATCTTCATCTGATAACAAAAAAAATGAATATTATACAATACAACATCGGAGATTACTGATACATGTCTGTTTTATCGGTAGTAAGTGGAGAAACAAGAATGATAAAAGGTGTGCCGTGTTCGTTGAAGGTTGGAGAGTGTATGGTAGTCATTAATTCAATTCCTATTATGAATTCGGGATCTGTTATCAACTGCGTTGAAAGATTCGGAAGTCAATACATCGTTTCATCAGTTTGTTGTAAGCTAATCAATGGTACTTGGATGGTATTCAGTTATAGTGATTTAAGATCAACAGAAGTTGATGTCTTGGAACATATATGTAAATCAATTCAATATGGTGTAGATGGAATTCTATTAAC
>NZ_NXGO01000079.1:0-933 GCF_002774925.1 Candidatus Hodgkinia cicadicola | reverse complement strand
CGAGCCTTTGATCAGCCCTGACTACTCAGTTGTGGGAAGGGCAGTGTTTCTGGACAGTGCTACGCTCTTTACAGCTAAACAGTGAATTAACTAACAAAGGATAATAGTTCCACCCAGGGTTGTCAAAATTCCACGGGCAATATGGTGACCATTGAAAATTCGCATGCGCAGGAGACTTTTCACCATACCAATGTTTTAAAAATAAACGCCCAATATTTAAACTACCATTTTCAATATGTGTTATATCTGATTTCAATAATTATTTTAATTTGTAAAATGCGAATTTCTACCACTTTATTATTGTTCTACATTTAGCCCACTAATGCAATTTATAATTAAAGAAAAATAATAAGTGTAAAAGTTTCAACATGAAATAGATGGCAGTTCGAACAGATCTGAACAGATTCAGGCAATTTTCATATCTAATTATATCTAGTTGAATATCATTTGATTTGTATATTCATTATCATATTTGAAAATTTTTTTCCCCAGGCCCCCACACCACAACCTCAGCCTAGGGGCCCGCACACTCTAAATCCGGCGCTGATACTATATGTATTTAGAGAATATATAATTTTCAAAACATCAACACCATTTAAATGTACAAGGCATGCAGAGGTAACAGACTCTTATAAATGTATAGCAAATATACCTTTAGCTTCCTTAGCCATTCTAATAGACTCAACAGTTTGTTCCATTACTCCATCATCAGCAGCTACTACAAGAACAACAATGTCAGTGACCTGTGCTCCTCGAGAACGCATAGCACTAAATGCAGCGTGACCTGGTGTGTCCAGAAAAGTGATTTTATCCCCAGATTTCAAAGTAGCTGAAAATTTTAGTAAACAGAATAGCCAACTTAATCATTCCTATTTCTCATTTTTCTTAACACACACACATGCACACACGCACGCAGAATAAAATTAAAAACTT
>NZ_NXGO01000078.1:0-937 GCF_002774925.1 Candidatus Hodgkinia cicadicola | reverse complement strand
TAATGTTGATATAGTGTATAAGCATTATAAGTTTTAATGATGGTACTTGATCTACGTGTGTTTAATGAATCTTATTGATCATCGTATTTACTTGATAATAAAAAGACTCAAATGGTATATATAATCAATTCTGAATATAGTAGTATTAAGAGTATGAGTTTAGCAAGTGAAATAGTATCTGTGTTTGATAATTTAAAATTAGGTATTATTAGTCAAACTATTAATTCTACTAGAATTAAAAATCCTATTTTTTATAAAGATGATTTAATTGGTATTGAATTAACTCTTAATTGGTTGTTACAACGTCATAATCATAAGCATGGTATTGTTGCTGTAGGTGTCTCCTTTGGGTCGTGTTTAGCAGCTGAGTTAATAATGAGAAGACCTGAGATTAGTGAATATATATTAATATCTCCACCTATTAGATATTATGATTTTAGGGTATTGGCAAGGTTGGGTATATCTGGAACTATGATTATAGCTAAGGATGATAAATTTGCTGTATTGTCTAATATTTATAAAGTTTATAATAGTACTAAGATTAATTTAATGTGTAAGTTAAAGATAATAATGGTTAGAAATACCGATCATTTGTTTAGTGGTAAGTATAGCACTTTAAATAGGATAATCACTGATATATATAAAAAACATACGATAAGTAATGAGTATAGGGATAGTATTAAGCTTTAAAGTAATGTTGATATAGTGTATAAGCATTATAAGTTTTAATGATGGTACTTGATCTACGTGTGTTTAATGAATCTTATTGATCATCGTATTTACTTGATAATAAAAAGACTCAAATGGTATATATAATCAATTCTGAATATAGTAGTATTAAGAGTATGAGTTTAGCAAGTGAAATAGTATCTGTGTTTGATAATTTAAAATTAGGTATTATTAGTCAAACTATTAATTCTACTAGAATTAAAAATCC
>NZ_NXGO01000077.1:0-938 GCF_002774925.1 Candidatus Hodgkinia cicadicola | reverse complement strand
TTAAATAAAATTAATCTTAATTTTTTTTAAATATAGGAAGTGAGCAGTATTTATATTGATTTAATTTAAATAAATATTTGATTTAATTTAATTTTATCAGTTGTTATAAAAACAGCTAAGATCAAAGAGGATGGTAATTTTCTTCTGCTCTGTACATTTTTTACAACTAGGTACTCATTTTATGATGGTCCACCATTTGCGACTGGATTGCCTCATTATGGCCACATTTTAGCAGGAGCCATTAAGGATGTTGTGACTCGTTATGCTCACCAGTGTGGATTTCATGTTGAAAGACGGTTTGGTTGGGACTGTCATGGCCTTCCAGTTGTGAGTAACATATGATACTTATTCAGAGTTAAGGTTGGTTATTAATCATATGTTTATGTAAATAATTATAGAACTTTATTACAAAATCTTAGTTTCTCTTTTTTATAAGATAAGATATAAAAGTTTATAAAGGAAGGTGTAGGCGTATGTAATTATTTTAGCATGGCATTGTAAGTTATTTATTTGTGTCAGCCAGTTATTGTAGATCACACTGGAGATCAAAGATGCCACACACACTATTATATTTAGTATGTAATAGACTTTGGGCGTAGACTACACAGTCAACGACAACATGTAGTTGACTATGAGATTAAGTTACAAACACTTTTTCAAATTTATTGTACACAGATTGGGCGATAGGAGAACTGTGTACTTTTTTGACAATTTTTTTTTATGACTCAGGAATTTGAAATTGATAAATCATTGGGGATAACAGGACCTGATGACATAGAGAAAATGGGAATAGCAGCATATAATAAGGAATGTCGCAGTATTGTTATGCGTTATGCAACAGAGTGGGAAACAATTGTTACACGAATGGGTCGTTGGATTGGTGAGTAAAAATTAGATCAGTACATAGCAGTAAATTACGATTGAATTTACTAACCAAT
>NZ_NXGO01000076.1:0-940 GCF_002774925.1 Candidatus Hodgkinia cicadicola | reverse complement strand
CCGAATTCATTGATCTTTAGTTCGGGACCTGGTACTATTACACTTCTACCTGAATAATCTACCCTTTTACCTAGGATGGTCTTTCTGAATCTACCAGTCTTACCTTTAAGGATATCGGTGAAAGACTTCAACGCTGTGGCGAACAGAAAAATAGAAAGTATCAAAAAGGAGCGAAGCAAGCCAAGGACTACACTGGAGGAAGAAGAAGAAGAAATGTGGTGTGCAACTAGATCGAAACCGTGAATTTTACTGCCATTTGATTTCTGTCAGTCAACTCATGATTCTTTTTTTCTACAACTCGCTTATACAACTATCAAGTTCTAATTCTGCACACCCTGGGACCACAGCTCCGTTTCTTACAAAACTGGTTCTTGTGATTAGTAATGTGATTAGTGATTTAGGAATAAGTCCTCATCTTCGATACCTTCCAAAACAAAAAACAAAGAAAATAACTGCATTCACAGGTCTCGCACTACATGTAAGTTATTATTTGGTGTTCTGCCCTAAGGCAGGTCTTCAAATGGTAAGAGCTCTCCGAGCTATCCGAAAAGCTAGTCTTTTCGTTTCTTCGTAACACCCTCTGATTTTAATGCTATCTATTAACTTCAATTTCCTACGCTCTCTTCTTTTTTCTCCTTCTATGACACCCTCCACGGCAGTTGTAAGCAAGCAGTCTCTTCTTAAACAATGACCTAACCAATTTCTTTTGCTATTTTCTATTACCTTCAGGATTCTTCTCTCTTACCCTATTCTTCTTAAAACTTCATTATTCCTTACTTTATCAACCCACCTCACTTTGCCAAACCCACATCTCAAATGCTTCTCATCCTCTTTCCTCAGTGTTCATGTCTCTCCACCATATACACACATTTAACACACAAACACAGTTTTCGTAAACTGTAAAAAAACCACTGTATATGACCATTACAGAACGTACTTT
>NZ_NXGO01000075.1:0-950 GCF_002774925.1 Candidatus Hodgkinia cicadicola | reverse complement strand
TGTAATCCAACAACCTCTTAAAGGAAGAGATAACTTAGGAGGACAGAGGTTAGGTGAGATGGAGGTATGGGCGTTGCAGAGCTATGGTGCTGCTTATTTCTTAAATGAAGCGTTATCAGCTAAATGTGATGACATAGTGGCAAGACGTGAAGTCCAAGGTGTTAAATTTTGCAATGTTTTCTAATAAATATATTCAACTAAAAACGATAGTTCAACGTTCAACGAATGAAAAAGTTATCATTATATTGTTTAGCCCATAACGTATAATAATGAGGGCAGCTGTAAGACCTAGATGAAATACAAAATTATGTTAAAAATATTACAATAAAGCTACATTTGAATCTCTTAAGATCAGTAATATTTTATATTTGTTCTTGCCTTAAGTTGAGTCCTAATATTACATACCCAAATCTAATTTGGTATTTGACTGTAAACTTTATGTGGAAGGCGTATAAGTGCAGTAAATATACATATTAAATAATTCTCTCACTTAAGTAAGCAAAACTAAACTGCACAGTTACAAAAACGGTTCTTGGTGCAAACCGATTAACCAACTGTTGTAAAAAAAATAATTGTTATATATATTCGTTTGTTGAATACCTGAAACAAAGAGGAGACAGTAAGCTGGTAAATCAACATTGTAAAAATTGCATTAATCTTTTTAAAATTAAGAATAGCAACAAAGTCTGGTGTTAACTTTAAGAAATTTTCGAAATTATGAGTATAGTTTGTAAATTATTATGGTGTTGGTAATATTACTGTGTTACACTACTGTATTGTAACGGTTTTAATTAAATATGAGTTTTTGCTATTTCAGAATAACTATCATTTATCAATTATTCAAATTTTGTAATACCAGTATTATTCAGACTCTGTATTGGCTGATCATCATGCCAATTATTATCGCACTGGTTGAAGTATGAGAACTTGACGCCTTCATTTTTAACACA
>NZ_NXGO01000074.1:0-951 GCF_002774925.1 Candidatus Hodgkinia cicadicola | reverse complement strand
AGAAATATACACATATAATAAAATAAATCTGTACAATATATACCAGTATTTGTTTAGGAGACTATTGGACCTTAGTCTGAATGACCTTCAGAGCTGGGAAAGCTGTTTGAAGAGAATAGCTTTCCAAACTTTCCAGAAATTCTAAACTACCAGTTGGAATAGCATAGGAAGGGCGTTAAGAAATGAGGAAGACATTTAAGCATGAGATGGGAATGAATTTCTTATAATGTATATGTGGTGAAGCACATAATTGGAGAGTTTTATAGGTTAAATCTAATAATAGTATTTATTATTGAATTGTTTTAATATTTATAGTATTTTTTGGTTGTAGGTATTACCATAACATCTGCAGCAGTGACGTTTGCATGGAATAAACATAGAATAAACCTGATAGACACTCCAGGGCACATTGATTTTACAATGGAAGTAGAACAGGCATTGAATGTTATGGATGGTGCTATTATTATATTGGATTCATCTGCAGGTAGCTTTAGGCTTGAATATTTCATGTCTGCTGTATTTGTTGTTAGCTGCCAGCTCATGTGATTGATTTTGTATTGTTTTGTGGAATTGCAGTTAAGAATTACGAGTTCATACTTTGAACATGGTGTAAATACTGTGACTTAAACATGAAACAAGTACTGACTAAATTCTTTGTATCTTTCGTATTACATTAAGTAATACATTCATCTAATTGTGATATACAATATATGTCTAATTAATTCAAGTTAGATTTTAAAATTAAAATTACCTGTAATTTAAATAGTAGTAATTTTCTATATTAAGAAACTTTGCACTATGTTCAGAGTTTGCATAAGTGAAAAACTGTCGTTTCTAGTACAGTAGACTCCCGATTAATCCGGCCTAATGTGGCGGAAGGGAAGGCTGGATAACAAAAAAGCCAGATAGGCCGGAGTTCTATAATGACTCACTTCCCGCCCCACATATACC
>NZ_NXGO01000073.1:0-952 GCF_002774925.1 Candidatus Hodgkinia cicadicola | reverse complement strand
AAGACAGTTCGGTCCCTATCTGCCGTGGGAAAAAGAATATTGACGGATCCTGTCTCTAGTACGAGAGGATCGAGATGGACATACCTCTGGTCTACCTGTTGTCGTTGCCAACCGGCACATCGAAAGTACCTCCACCTAAATCAAATATTAAAACATTTCTCTCACCTCTTAAATTTTTATCTAAGCCGTATGCAAGAGCAGCTGCAGTGGGTTCATTAATGATCCTGAGAACTTTAAGACCAGCAATAGTGCCAGCATCTTTAGTAGCCTGTCTCTGTGAATCGTTAAAGTAAGCAGGTACAGTTATAACAGCATCTCTGACTGGATGTCCCAAATATGCCTCAGCTGTTTCTTTCATCTTAGTTAATACCATTGAGCTTATTTCTTCTGGTGAGAATGTTTTAACTTCGCCTTTATAATTAACTTGAATCTTTGGCTTACCGTGATCATTAATAACTTTAAAAGGCCAATGTTTTAAATCATCTTGTATTTTTGGATCATCATATCTGCGACCTATCAAACGTTTAGCATCAAATACAGTATTTTCTGGATTCATAGCTACCTGATTTTTAGCAGCATCCCCAATAAGTCGTTCAGTATCATTAAATGCAACATAACTAGGCGTCGTTCTGTTACCTTGATCATTGGCGATTATTTCCACCTTTCCTGCCTCCCAGACTCCAACGCATGAGTATGTTGTGCCCAGATCAATTCCAATAGCTTTTCCAGGCATCCTGTAGTATCACTTCACTCACTAGCACAACACAAAACCCACAAATATGTACTCACTATTTTACTCATAAAGTTCAACTGAATCGAGAATTAAGTGGTCTGTGAATATATACTTTGTCGTCTATATTTAGATGCAGAGTAACACTATGATGTAATCATATCTAAAAGTGTAACAGACAATACCAGAACAGTAAAGAATAATCTAGAGCGTGTTGTATTT
>NZ_NXGO01000072.1:0-958 GCF_002774925.1 Candidatus Hodgkinia cicadicola | reverse complement strand
CAGTACACATTCCCTTTTGATAAGATTTTTCCACAATATGTTTACTTCGTGTAGTCTCTTAAGCAAGTCGTATTGCGTACACTTGTTTCTCGTCGATCGTCGCGATTTCGTGAATCTTCCTCAAGACACGACTGGGTGTGATGATTCCCCACGTATTCTTGTCTTAGACCATTTTCGTTCATTGCGTTAGAGACGTGTTTGTTATTTTTTTGTATTATTTCAGATAACCGTGTAGGTTCACTCCTCCCGAACCTTTGAATATACCTTGCACCACCAGTGGCGTAACGCGGAGCTGCTCCTAGGGGGAGGGGATGAGCCTAGCTTGAAGGTCCCTATTTTACTCAGGACATACGACAAGGCCATAATTCTTCTCGTACAATTTTAGAAATACATTTTATAATTCGTCTCGAAGTTTTTGACTAACCGTCGTGAAGTGTGTTGCAATTACATACGTGAATCGTTGCAGATTGTTGAATAAATGCCACTATTAAGAAAACTAACTTTATTTTATTAACTTAAAATTGTGTAACTCCTTTTATTTATACAGTTATTTATAAGCCTTATTTTGACTAACGTGACTGGTTTAGAAATAGCCCTATGTTAAGTGACTATGAATTTCGAAGATATCTTTAATTCTCTAGGGGGGGAAGAGATCGATCCTCCGTAGTTACCCCACTGTTTTCCACCGTAAGGTTTCTAGTCAGTCTTCTCTTAGGATATGTCCGAAATGTTTAATTATTCGACGATTTGTTGTTGTGATCTGGTCAACCTGTCCTTGAGTTTTAATTCCGCTAGCTGGTGTGGACTTTAAAGAATAGAGTATGTATTACTGGTGTTGATAAGTTAATATGTCCGAACCTTGATCTTGCTTGTAATCTGTTAGTATCAAGGTATATACCACAAGTTTGACAGATCATTTTGTTGTTTAAATTGGGTGTTGGACATAAACATTCGTTTT
>NZ_NXGO01000071.1:0-959 GCF_002774925.1 Candidatus Hodgkinia cicadicola | reverse complement strand
ATTATCAGCCATTAACAACGTTGTAGCTTCGATTCTGGCATTAAAACTAAGTGGAACATGGACTGCCATTTGATCACCATCGAAGTCAGCATTGAAACAAGAACATACCAACGGATGTAATCTTATAACTTTTTCATTGGTTAACTTCACTCAAAAAGCTCTCATGCTTAACTGTACTTTTTTTTTACACTGTAACTCAAAAATTTCATAAATACGTTAAGTTGCAATTAGAATAAGTTAAGCTACCTTAAGTAGTCATCTTCTCAGAATAGGTTAATTTTAAGATAAACATACTAACTCATAAACGTACGTTCACAAGTGTATGTACATACCACCAAAGCCGCGTACATATGTGAACCAGTCAGCGCGTAGACATGTCTCATTTCAGAACATTGTTAATCATTCAAACGTGTTTTTCAGTTACGTATATAAAGTAGGTATGAATAAGATATTTGAATTATGAAAGTTATGCGGCAATATTCTAATAAACTACTTTTAAATTACGAAAAAACTTGCTACATTATGTTTTTGTATTAAGTACATAATTGTCTTTTTGAAAATTACTATTTTAAACGTTTCGATATAAGATATTTTCCACGTTTAATATTTGTTGAAAATTTTATTTGACCACATGCATTACAAAATTTCGTCTAAGCTTGTAGCTTATCATGAAAATAATCTGATATTATCAGATGTAATTGCCAACCTTGGTAAACATAATAACAATATTTATTATAACTTAGGATGTAAGAATATCGAATGGTGAATAGATATTATGAAGTGAACGAACATAAGAAAGCAACAGGACTCTCCCTTGTGTAGTATCACACAGCACTACGCTTTCTGACGTATGAGAGACGTGAATACACACGTGTGCAGTCAGCGTGTCTGTTTCTTGCTTCAGTAAGTACAATTTGTTTGTAATGCTGCTGGCACAGTTGTTGGCTAATATGCTTGTT
>NZ_NXGO01000069.1:0-969 GCF_002774925.1 Candidatus Hodgkinia cicadicola | reverse complement strand
ATGCTGTAAATGTACAAAAAATTTCAACCCTCCTACAAGAATATGGTTATCAGCTTCGTGGAAACGAAGTTATGTACAACGGGCACACCGGAAGAAAGATTAATGCCCAGATTTTTATTGGGCCGACATATTACCAACGTTTAAAACACATGGTGGACGACAAAATCCACTCTCGAGCACGTGGACCAGTACAGATTCTTGTACGACAGCCTATGGAAGGAAGAGCTAGGTAAGTAAAACAGGTTGCAGTTGACCAAATTTGTAAAGTAAAAATATAATCCTTAAATTCGTAGTTAACCATAAATAACCATTACATTATGAGTAATTTAAATTGTAATATTGTATAAAATAAGTTCTGTGATATTTTAATTTTCTCATGTCTTTAAAGAAAACAGTAGATGATGTAAAACAAACTATCTCAATTCCTTCACATATACAAGGATGCACACACACTCACATACACAAACAAGTTCACTCAAATAATTGGTCTGTTGTTTGACATTTCTTTTGTATTCATGCACAGGTCCTAATGTTGAGAATAAACACTGTTGAAACGTCGACACAAATAATTTAAAATTTGTGTTATATTTTTTGACCAATCCTCACAAACCCTTCACCTAAAAATGTAATATTAACAATATAAAAGAGCATGTAGAATTATTTTTTGAATTGACTTTTAAAACAATTACTTTTTAATTATATTGTTTTTATGTGTTATATCTAGTTGCAATCCATGCTGAATTGCCTTTTTTTCTCTGCCCCGTTAAAGGAGGGAACATTCTCTCTTTAGGATTCTCTGCAGACTAAGAAAACTCTTCAGACAAGTAATAGATTAGGAGACAGTTAGCAAAAACTTGTTCAACAATAGCGAACAACTGCATTTCAGCTGATACAGCTGTTTTTCATTGACACAGGAAATATTTAGCTCAAAACATTTCTAGATGTGTTGTTACTCACAGTCATATCATT
>NZ_NXGO01000068.1:0-969 GCF_002774925.1 Candidatus Hodgkinia cicadicola | reverse complement strand
ATGTTATTAAAGATATGTTATCAAAACCTTCATGTACATAATTTAAAGAATTTTGGAATGGTCTAAAAATACGGATTGAATACTATGTAATATGCGTCAATTACAATTTTTCGAGCAATGTTGGCAGTAGTGTTGTTGTTTAACGATATGAAACAGTTTGTTATAAGTGAATTGTGTATTTATCACCCTTTAAATCTTTTAATAATGGCAGCAATTAAAGTGTTAAATCCCAAAGCTGAACTTGCTAGAGCGTCACAGGCTTTGGCTGTTAACATTTCTGGCGCTACAGGTATTCAAGATGTAATGAAATCGAATCTAGGTCCAAAAGGAACTATGAAAATGTTAGTGTCGGGAAGTGGCGACATAAAAATAACAAAAGATGGCAATGTGCTGTTACACGAAATGCAGATTACTCACCCAACAGCATCGCTTATAGCTCGAGCGTCAACCGCCATAGATTGCACAACTGGAGATGGTACAACATCCACAGTACTTATTATCGGAGAGCTTTTGAAACAAGCCGAAAGGTATATATCAGAGGGTGTTCACCCACGTATAATTACTGAGGGGTTTCAAAAATCGAAGTCAATTGCCCTAGAAGTGTTGAATGATATGAAAATCCCCGTTAATGAAAGTATTTTACTTGATATAGCTAGGACAAGTTTACAAACTAAAGTTCATTACAAATTGGCAGACATTTTAGCCAATGTATGTGTCAATGCTGTTGCTGCCACACAGCAGCCTGGATTAGACATTGATTTGCATATGATTGAAATAATGGAAATGCAACATAAAACAGCTAGTGAAACAGTCCTTGTACGTGGTTTAGTTTTGGATCATGGAGCTCGACATCCAGATATGCCAAAAAAAGTAACAAATGCATACATTTTAACTTGCAATGTTAGTTTTGAATACGAAAAAAGTGAAGTAAATTCTGGTTTCTTTTACAAAACAGCAGAACAGCGTGAA
>NZ_NXGO01000070.1:0-23615 GCF_002774925.1 Candidatus Hodgkinia cicadicola | reverse complement strand
CTACAACGTTAGAAATACTTCTGAACAGAAGATAACCAAACTGTTGAAATTGTATGCCAACCTTATAACAGGATAAAACCATATAAACTTTGGATATATTATTTTTATTTGTAGTATTAAAAACTCAATAACCGATGATACGCTATGCGATACAACATTAGCCAATATCGTTGTTTACTATTAAATTTCCAACACCTGTTATCTATGTTATACTTGAATCTGATACTGACCATGTTCGGGAGAAATTAATTAACACATTATACAAGTACAGCTTAGAAGATTCAATATTAAACTTTAAGGACAACAAAGAACCAAGATAAATAATATTATCAGGAATGGAAAAACTATATTTAGACATAATAATTGTATAGAATTATAAAAGAACATAACCGGTTGTTAAAACCGAACAAATTCCTATAGTTGCATTTAGAAAAATATTATTAAATTAATGTGGTAAAGAAAATACTAACGAAACAAATATGGAGGTTAATGTCAATTTATTAACATCAAAATATTGTTCGAAACTACATACAGCAATGATATTTAAGTTTAAAAAAACAATTGGCAACTCCATTTCAAAGAATACATTAAAGTAATTAAGAAAAATTAAAACCAGAACCAGCAATTATAAAAACCAAACACTCAAATATCCTATTATAAGATTAACAGTAGCTATTATAGAGGGTAACATCATGATATTAGTTCTTCTATATAAATATTATGAAATAGTTAATAAACGATGTTTGAGATCAAACTATTCAAGGAATAAGAGGATTTATTTTTAAACTAATTATAAAAGTTGAAATATTTACTCCTGATATCTATATCGGAGAATGTTATAAATGATTTAGAAACAAAAAAGGGTAGACATGTTACAAATTAACATCTGTTAACTTAAAAATAAATTAATAACCGCCAAATATAATTGGTAAATGATATCAAATACACAGGCTACCCCTAAATCTTAACAAAAGAAACTGGAATATATATTTTAAATAAAATTTAATAGCTGTGCGAGGCAAAACAAATAAGAAAACCTGTTAAAACCAACATTTAACCGCAACAAACAACATATAAATATCGGAACAATAGGTCATGTCGATCATGGTAAAACAACGTTAACTGCAGCAATTACTAAATTCTTTGGAAATTATAAACCATACGAAGAAATAGATTCATCTCCTGAAGAAAAAGCTCGTGGAATAACTATATCAACCGCCCATGTTGAATATGAGTCTAAAACAAGACATTATGCTCATGTTGATTGTCCAGGTCATTCTGATTACATCAAAAATATGATAACAGGAACGGCTCAAATGGATGGAGCCATATTAGTTTGTTCAGCATACGATGGACCAATGCCTCAAACAAGAGAACATATATTATTAGCCAAGCAAATAGGTGTACCTGCTATTGTTGTTTTCTTAAATAAGATTGATTTAATAGATGATTTGGATTTAATAGAACTTGTTGAATTAGAACTTAGAGAGTTACTTTCTTCTTATAATTATCCCGGAAAACAAATACCAATTGTTAGAGGATCGGCATTAATGGCTCTAAAAGAAACAAAAGGTGAATGATGTGATGCAATAAAACTATTAATTGAAATAATTGATAAACATATACCAACACCAAAACGTGAAAGAGATAAACCATTTCTAATGCCAATTGAAGATGTATTTTCAATTCTGGGAAGAGGAACAGTTGCAACAGGACGAATAGAACGAGGATTAATTAAAATAGGAGATGATGTAGAAGTAGTTGGCATCAAACAAACGATTAAAACAACATGTGTTGGTATCGAGATGTTTAGAAAGACTTTAATTCAAGGGGAGGCAGGTGACAACGTTGGAATTTTACTTAGAGGTATTGATAAGAATATTATTGAAAGAGGTAGGGTTTTATGTAAACCTAAATCTTTATGTTCATACTCTGTATTTTTAGCTGAAATTTATGCATTAAAGAAAGAAGAGGGTGGTAGACATACCCCAATATTAAACAGATATAAACCTCAGTTTTATTTCAGAACTACAGATGTAACTGGAACAATTCATCTTGATAAAGGTGTTGAAATGATAATGCCTGGAGATAATGCAACAATATCAATTGAATTAATATATCCTGTAGCATTAGAAGAAGGATTACATTTTGCTGTTAGAGAAGGAGGTAAAACCGTTGGTGCTGGAATAGTTACAAGACTCATGAGATAGATTTGGTTTTTAATATAAGATCTAAATCATTCAACTTACCAACATTATCATCATATATTGAGAACCTACTTCTTATATTCAGAATTAGAACCACAACAAAAGTAACAGGAATCGTAAGTCTTCCAACAAAAATCAAAAGATTTACAATCAACAGTTCTCCACACATAGATAAAAAGAGTAGAGATCAATTTGAGATAAGAACATATTCCAAAATGTTGACAATAACAGGTGACTTCAATGAAATATTTTCTAGACTAATTAAGATCTCAATACCACAAGGTATTTATATTGGAATCAACATAATCGAAGGTACATCGAAGAATTATATTAACTCTAAATGAAATTAATGTCTGTAAAGCCTAACATGAGGTCAATTAATAGTAATATGGCAACAATCATTGAATATTTTGGCATGTGTCGTTGTATCAGAGGTCTAAATTTTATTAAATTAAGATATAATAAGGTAGAATGGTTATAAAGATTTCCAAGATATTGTTGTTTTTAAAAAATGTTCCATGTTTAATTAAAATCTCAAATAGATTTGGTTCAGTGTTGAATATTAAAAACTTAAATATAAATTCAACTATTAACATCAGAAAAAAAAATAGAAAATTTACAGGTGTGATCAAACGTTATGGTTTTTCAAGACTAAATGCATCGTATGGTATGTCTTTTACCCATAGGTCGTTGGTAGTAATTAATTTAGAGTAGAATTCTGGCAGAACTTAGAAAAAAAATGGTTGGTAGAGTGGGGAACGTTTATATTAGTTTAAAATCAATCAAGATTAATTGTTATTGAATAAATGTAACATGTAGAATTATAAATTTATAGATCTATCCCGAAATAGAATTAATTATATCTTATACCTACACAAACGAATATGTAACTGTTCTGTTCAAGAATCGAATGTTGTTCCCAACGTTGTAAGAAGAGAATAGAATAAACAATATTGTTTCATATATTTTAAAAAAAGATCAGATTCAGGATATAGTAACAACAAAACGTACAAACAACAAGGGTATGGGCGTTGCGAGAACATTAAACTAATCAGTATCACAATTCAAAGGGAGATATAACTACAATACCATCAAAGAATAGAGACCAAAAGATCTAAAACCAACAAACGATATACGGACATTACTATTAGAAATGTATTGGTTGAGAAGATTAGAGATTATAAATTGTTATTGATAAATAAATTAACTAATGTTAAGAATTTAGTTGGATCGAGGTTGTTGATACATACTTCTGATGAAGATAAACATATTATTTATACCACTAAAGATTGGATTTTGTTGTATACATTTAACGTAATTAGATATTTTTTTATTAATTAAAACAAAACATATATTATTAATAGATACAGCAACGAATTTAAGCCTTGTAACAATTTAGAATCGAGATGACAACAGATTACAGAATAATTAAACCAACATCACCAGGACGACGAGGATTAATACAATTTAAATGTTCCGAAATATATAAAAACAGGTCTATCAAAACATTAACAAAAAAAATATGTGAATCATCAGGTAGAAACAACACTGGAAGGATTACTGTAAGACATAGAGGCGGGAGATGTAAGAGGGCATTTCGAATAATCGATTACAAAAGAAATACCAATGGGAAGTTATTAGTTTTAAGAATAGAACATGACCCTAACAGGAGTGCCAACATTGCTTTGGTAAAAACAGAAATGGGATCTTTGAAGTATATTATTGCCGTAGATGGTCTAAAAACAAACGATTGGATCAAAAACAGTTGTGGTATAAGCAACGAATGTAGATTGGGATCAGCATCGAGCTTAGGTAATCTGCCTCTTGGTACCAAGATTAGTAATGTGGAACTATATCCTAAATCAGGTGGAAATTTATCAAGATCAGCAGGTTGTTGTTGTCAAATTTTAGCAAAATTCCAAGATAAAGTATTAATAAAACTTAATTCAGGTATAAAAAGATTATTAAATAAAAAATGTACTGCAACCGTTGGAATAATATCGAATAAGAATCACTTTAGCAAAACGATTGGTAAGGCTGGAAGATCTCGTTGGCTTGGAAAACGACCAAGCGTAAGAGGAGTGGCAATGAATCCCATAGACCATCCTATGGGTGGAGGTGAAGGAAAAACTAGTGGAGGAAGACATCCCGTTTCACCTTGAGGTAAGTTATCGAAAGGAGGAAAAACAACAACAAAGCATTAAAATAACTTATCAAAGGTTGATGTAGTAATTAATGTCAAGATCAATATGGAAACCACCGTTTGTTTCAATCAAGCTATTAAAGAAATGTTATCGTGAAGTTAATATTAAAACTTGAAACAGAAGTACATATATAACTCCAGAATTCATTGGCAGAACGTTTGAAGTACATAATGGAATGATGTTTAATAAAATTAAAATTACAACCTCCATGGTTGGACATAAATTAGGTGAATTCTCGTTTACAAAAAAAATATGTATACATAGTGGTTAGTATTACTTACTTGTTTAACAACATTAGTTATAGTCCAAAGAAACTCCATGAGCTGAAATACATATTGAGAGGTGACATATGTAATGTCATTAATAAGTTGAGATGGTTAAGAAAAAAGAAGATGGCTGTGTTGTTAATTAAATTTTTAAAACATATACACAACGATGTGGGTTCGAAGATTTCGGACTTTAGATTTATAATACTTAATAGATTTAATATCGGTAGAAGATATATAAAAACTAAACTTAGATATGGTTCAAGAGGTAGAATATTAAAGATCAAGAATATAGGAACCAATGTTAGTGTTAATGTTAATATAATTGGGTAAAAAAGCTAATCCTATAGGTATCCGGTTGTCATTAACATCTAATTGAGAAGATTCGGTATTCTTTATGTCTAAAGATTATTCTGAATATCTAAGTATAAGTTATAAATTAAAAACATACTTGATAAATCGTTATAAGAAACATGGTTTGATAAGAATAAGTGTAAAACAGGAAAAATATTTCTATAGAATAATTCTAGAGACCGATGATACTACATCTTTTCTATATGCGATAAAACATCATGTAAACGATTTAAACATTATGCTTAAGAAATTATTTTGATCGGATATTAAAGTATTTGTTAAACAAATAGATAATCCTGCTTACCATCCGTTAGTTATAGCCAACAAGTTAATAAATGAAACAAGTGACATAACGATTATGGCAAATGTTAAACAAATATCTAAATCTTTAGTCGGAACCAGCATAGCTGGATTAAAAGTAAGATATTCTGGAAGAATAAACAGAACAGATGTTGCTCAAACAGTATGACATATAGAAGGAAAAATGCCATTGCAAACGTTCTCTGCTAATATACTTTATACTAACGTAAATGTTCGAACAAACTATGGTATCTGTAGTATTAAAGTCTGAGTATATGTTAATAATTTCAAATAAAGATGTTACAACAAACATGGATAATTTAAAGATAAAGACTCGAAGTCTTGAACCGGTTATCTCATTGGATGTTGAATTCATGAAACAGAAACAAAATAATTAAAACAACATGTGTATAAATTGAATCTATTAGATCTGATAGTATTAACTGCTTGGAAAACGGTTATATGGGTGTTGATAAGAAATGTTTCATGGTATTTTATTAACAATAGTGATATATTTAAACCACTAACAACAAACAGGGAGATAAAAGAGGTATAGAGATCTTTGGATTTTGTGCTTTAGAATAAAACCTAATAGGATATTATCTGTAATCCATCCTCCTTCAAAGGAGGTCTATAAATGTTGGTCTTAGATCCGTTAATTATAAGTTCAACGATTGATGTGGATCGTGGATGTAGAACCATGGGACCAACATGCTAATTGGAACTATTATTTAAGAGATATTAATGGGAATAAAATGGTAATTGGTTATCAAACACAACAAAAACGATCCGAGAAATATAAAAAGTAGTAACAAACACAAAAAATATTCAAGTATCAGATAAAGATAATAGATTTAGAATTAGTACAAAGGTTTTAATTAAGAGTTGTTTCTCCAATTTCCAAGAATAAACCTTGGTTCATTGTAAGTATGACATAATGATTTTAATCGGATCAGTTGTAAAGATTTGTAGATAATTTTGGAATAAAATTTATTAGATGTATTAAAATAACAGATTTAAACAACCAAACGTTTGAACAAAAATATGAAGAACTAATAAAGACTTCGGCAATTATTGTATACCCATAGATCTAAAATTAAACTAATGGTAGTGTTGTTAACACTTTGATAATCGGGTGTATTAGACCATTTAATATCAACATTGAGATATATAAATGTTTGATAAAATCCAGTAATAATTTTATAGTGATAGGATAGAACCTATAGATACCATAACATTTAGATCTGTGTTGTAGAGAATTGAAAACTATTAACCAAGACATGTCTTCATTGATCAATAATGTTGTTTTAACCAATAATTTAAAAAATAAACCATAAGTTAGTTGTTAATATAATAGTAAAAAATAAGAAATAAATTCATGTAACAAAACAGGCATATACCAAATAGGTATAGTCAAGATTATCGGCTATTTTAGTATTCATTTGTTTAAAAGTACTGACCGTTGTTAACTAACAACAACTTAAAACCTATTTAATCGAACCAAATGTTTTCTAGTTTTAATAGATGTCTAATATCTAAATTAAATCTAAAACATACTTTTGGTATAAAGAATATACATATGTTACCTAAGATTAAAAAAATCATCTTATCTGGTGGTATTAACAACAAAACCAATAAAACCTCCAACAAGGTTGTAACATCCGTTATTCATTTGATTACTGGATTGAAACCAGTTTTAATTAAAGCTAAATCAGCAATATCTGGATTTAAAGTTAAGAAACACCAGGTAATCGGATTCAAGGTAACATTACGTTCGAAGAAACTATACAATTTCTTAGATAAATTAATATATAGTACCAATCATAAAATAAAAGATTTCAAGGGGTTTAATCCATCATCTTTTGATAAGAATTACAACATCTCGTTTGGAATACAAGATTGATCGATGTTTTCGGAGACATTGTCATGTGAGAACGTTGGCCAAACAGGATTTAATATCACTATTTGTATCAGTGCGTTAGCACAAACCCATGTTGTTATGTTGTTAAAAGAAATCGGATTAAACTTCGTTAACATCTAATACCAGTACACCAAATAACTAAAACAAACAAAATATGATATAAAAATTACTAACAAATGTTAAACCAACAAAACAACGTTGTAACCCTTCGTTTTTTGCAACAAAACAGTGAATCTATTACTACCAGAATCATTGATTTACTTACCAAAAATACGTAAGTTCAGTTAATATAAGAAGTAAACACATTATTGTTGATAGATCTCAAGGATATTATCAAGTTTTTCTTCTAATTATTTCAAAAAAGTAATAAAACAAACAGGTAATCCAACTATTGTTATAAAGAACAACGAAGTAATCTCGATAAATCTAATAGCATACATGTAAATACATATTAGAATCAATGATCTGTAACAAGAAATGGTTCAATTACAACCTCTATAACCCAAATTCAAATCAAATTCATCACTAACATCTAAATTACATAGGTTCGGTTGTAGCCTAGACATTACGGCAGCAACATTTATCCATTTAATATACCAATAGATATTAACCATATAATAGAAATAACAACATGAACAACAAAAATATGATTCTAAACATCAAAAATCTTAAATCAAGAATATATTGGAAGTAGTGAACATCGGAGATAAAACATCAGATTGATACTCTGTTAGTAACAACAAAAATGATGGTATTAAATAAACTTAGACCAACTTATACTAGAAAGAAAGTGGTTGTAACTTTATCCAAAGAATTACTACTATATGCTATTCCAAAAGATATAAAACTCCATTTACATGGTTCCAACGTTCGAATGTTTGGATCATTCGGGAGTATTATATTAAACAACCGTGTATTTATTAAACATAATTGTGTTGTAATCTGTTACCATGATTTAGTAAAACATTTACCAAAGTTTACAAATAATTTCAAAGGTATTTAACATATTAGATAGATAATTATGAAGGAATAAATTATAAAACATCGAAGTATTTCCAATAATCTGTGAACGTTTGAACTCTGATCCTGTTATATAATTTTATTTTAATTAAATAAACCAACGTTCGGTCCAACATCCGATCGTTAATAAATGTAATAAGTTCAAAGTATAAGCTCGGATATAAGTCTTAACTTCAATGGATTGTTAAGAAATTAACCATATTATAAAGGTTATAAACGTTGTTAGTGATAACAGTGATAACCAACATGGATAAGAAGTAGTTGATCGAACGTTGTTAGAAGATAATAGGATGGGGTCAAACGTCCATGAACCCAATAATGCCATCAATGTTAAGAAAACCTAATAATAGAAATTATGATCTGATGAACAAAATCAATTAGAAATCTAATTATAAAGACATCATGGTATTGTTTAGTCATTGATGTTTCATCTAAGGTATACAAATAACTCTAAAGGAAGAGATGTACACGTTGTAAACGTACTTAACACATCAGATTTATGTTATAGATGAATGTATATTGAAAAAAGTTTTGGTGGTGAATACGTTTCCTAATTTTGTTGGTGAAAACCAATGAAGAAACGTACCAATGTTATTGTTTTTAGTGATCGTTCGGATGTTTGAAGTCTTATTATATGGGAGATATAATAAATGGTAACAAAAAAAGGTATATAAGGGTGTTTAAAGAAAACAGAGAACATAGATCTTGGATATTGGGTGTTATTGGAGATATTTATGGTAGTGCTGGTTTCGAATAACGATAAAACAAACGAAGAAACAGGATGTTGTTATAAAATTCTGATCATTTTGTTTGAATAACATGTTAAAGGTTCCTCTCGGAAGGAACAAGGATCTTATCTCTAATATCAATGTGATATAAGTAGAAAAAATATTGATGTGTTAATGTAAAATGACCACAACATTGTAAGAATAAAACAGATAGCGTTACAACGTTGGACCCTATTGTATATTTTTTGGTAATTAAATGTTAGTGTTCCGTCATTAGATAAAGAAATCAACATAATGTTATCAAAGTAAACATTTAACACATTAAAAGTATTAAGTTTATGGTCTAATTAAAGAAGAATGGTGTTGTTAAACTCATTGAATTCAGGTTTCATGAAGGAATCACGAAGAGTAGGACGAGGTCATGGTTGTTCCAAAGGAAAGACATGTGGCAGAGGACATAAAGGTCAGAAATGTAGATCAGGTGGTAAGAGGTATAGTTCTAAACAAAAAAAACAACATCCAGTTAACAAAAAAAAGATATTAGAATACGGATTTAAATGTAGAAACAACAGTGGTGGTTATATTACCAAAACTATAAGTTTAAGTCTGTTGAACAACAGGTTATCAAGTAATTATAAGTGTTCTATTAAAAATTTAAGAGATATGTTTGGTATAAGTGACCTCTGTTATGTTAAATTATTAGATGGTGAGATAACTGTCACTGGATTGATGTTGGAATGTGATCTGGCTTCTGATAATGCTATACTTAAAATAACAAATCTTGGAGGTAAAATTAATCTCTCGAACGTTGTATCCTGTCTGGTGTAATCAAATAAAATATAAACAATACTATAAGACAGAAATATCTTCGTTGTTTCTATACACCTAATGTAATCTTGATAGACATCTATGTTATTCTATATTAAACTTACTATCTGTTAACCTAATGAATTTTGGCATGAACGTTGGTTAGTTTAAAACAGTACCAAAGATCATTTATTTCATAGAAACATCAATTATATTAATTAACCATCTTGAAGTATAAAATTCCATCTGATGTAGATAACTTGAATATATTAGCTACTAACGATAGTAGGGTATAAACATTAAGGGTTTAATTTGTTAATTATTAAAGGTAACGGATAGAATCAAACGACCAAAAACAGAAGTATATGAGATTATAATAAGCTTGATATGTTTTATGAGGAATTAAATAGAAATATTACGTATAAAGATAACAAATACCAATGGTAGTATATAGTTATTCTGATAGAAAAAAAGATGTTGGTATTGTGGTGTTTATAAATGAATTGAAGATTTAAAGGAAAGTGGGAGTTGTTACCATTTTATTATTTAAGTAACTAATAGATACGATACTGATAAGAAAACAACAAAATGCTAATAGTAATAGATACTGTAACATTTTAAATAGAAATGGAAGTGTTAAATCGAATCAAGATGTTGTATTATAAGTTCTATAATCCTGATCTTAAATCATAACTTCTATTAGATATTTCATTAATAAGATCCTATAATGGATTGTAAACCTTAGAAGGTTCGGATGATGTAATGTTACAACAAATTAAATTAATATCTTACGGATATAATAAGTTTTAATTAGGTATAATACTAAATGATAAGAACTATGGTTCAAACCATAGGAAACACATTAAGGAAGGTATTAATGGCTAATGTTATAAGATATGTAGTGATTGGAATCAATATTGATGGTGTGTATAATGAGGTTGATAAGATAAATGAAATAAAAGAAAATGTTATTGAAGTAGTTAACAACGTCAAGCAATTAGAATTCATGTGTTAAGATGGAAGAAATGTATTTAGAGTAGTAATAAATACTTCTAGGAGGGGTGAGGTTCTTGCAAGTGACATCATCTTTCTGATGGAGTATTAATATTTAACCGTAATCAGTATATAAAATTTAAGAATAGGATTCAAGTTTAGATGTGAACTTGTTGTTTGTTGTAGGAAAGGATATTTGTCAGCTCAGAAGTTTAAGGTAGATATAATTCGTGTTCCATGGGTGTTTGACCCTTAGATGTTGATTTTAATCCAATTAAACAAGTGTCATTTAAGATAATAAAATATGAATTCAATATATGTTCATAAGAAGGAACAGAATTAATCATTGAAACCAACAGATCAGTGGATGTTGTTGAAGTAATCTTCGGATGTTGTTTAAATTTGAATTAAAAACTTGGATAGTATCAATGAATTGTTAAAAAATAAGTTAAAGTTAATGATAAAGTTATCGAAACATTAAGTTATAAACTCAACAAGATGTTTTATCATGACAGGTAGGTTGTTTTCTACTAAAGAAAGATTAAAAGTTATTAAAACTAACATTGAAAGGATATTAAATAGAGTTAAAACCATCAAGATAGATAAATTACTAAAGGAACTATCAAGATTATTAGGATCCAAGTTGAAATGTGGTCAAAGATTTGTTATGTTAATAGGATATTTGGCCTCTAAAACAAAGATCCACCATTGGTGGATACACTAAACTGATAAGGTGTAAAGACGGAATGATGGTGGTGTGTTTACATCAATTTTAATACCATCAAACCATTAGTTAAATGAATTATCATCAACTATACCAACCTTATCATGTTTATTTCTTCTATAAATGTTGTTTAACATCAAATGAAAATTTATGAACGGTTGATGACATCATTTCTTCAGCTAACAACGTCCAAGCCAACAATCACCATGCCATTATAACCCAATTCGGAACTACATAATAACATTTAAAACATAACATCAACAATCCTGTTCTCCAAACACTAACTTTATTAACATATGTTTTATTTTAATGTTTCCAGCCACCATGTTACTTCAATCGTTATATCCTATCCCCATACTGATATATCTCTTCATATTAAAACGAACCAACGTCCAGTCCCTACTTCATTTAATCATACCCCAATCATTTTCCATCCTTTATTCTAAACCTACAATCATAACAGGTAACATTAATTATTAACTTTATTCAACAACAACACATCAAAATCAAGTTAAATCATCTGTTAGGTCAAACATTTAAACATATATCCTTTTCCGTTAACCAAAAAAAACATATACACCCCATCTGGTTGTTTTAATCCATATCAAAATGTTGATCAATTATATCCACAACTACTTTGTTTCCTATTTCTAACATATTCAATTCCACTATCAGAATTCCATATATTATATCTATAATAATCTGAAAACATCTACATTTTGTTTCCATCACCAACGTTTACCCCCAAATCATCTATGTGTTTTCGTTGTCAACGAAGATGTCCATATTATCCATAGACTTAGAGGGACTTGAACCCACACCAACTAAACGGTCATGAGCCGCATGCTCTACCATTAAGCTATAAGTCTTATTAATATTTCTCCATATTTATCCCACTACAACAGTTATATTTACTATCGATACCCTGTTTGTCGTTGTTTTCAATAAAGTCGGATTATTAACCATCATATCCAATGTTTTATTAAAAATTTATTCCTGATTTAATTAAATTATGTTTATGTTCTGTATTAATATAGGTATTATTTAACAACTAATGTTCGGAGTAATTGTTTCCAGATCAATTCTTCAATTTTTTTTATAAAATATACACCGTTTATGGATTATTCTGATTATTTTGTTGTACTAAATTGTAAAATAAACTAGTATTTATTATTATTAGAGATAAAACTATAACAATATTAAGTTAGATATCAAAAAATTTCAATTAAATATTGATTAAATCAAGAGATTCAAATGGTTTTACATTTATTTTTAAAACAAAATTATTAGAAACAATTAAATTTTGTATGACAATAGTTATAGATTAATCACATTTGTAGATAAGACAAATGCTTAAGTATTATTTCTCAATTAAATCTTATATACATCGATACTGTTATGTATAATTCGAATTTGTACAAACAAATAATTAACAACAGATCTGATAAGATTTTGAACCTAATTATGTTTTATACCTATTTAAAGAAAAGTAAACATGATAATATTAATACCATGAAATTATATTTAATAACAAAAAAACCAATGTTTAATCTCCTATATTTATATAAAGATTTAAAACAACGAAATAACTGTTAACAACATCTATAAATTCAACAGATATTAAAATTTAATAATTTATATCACGATTTAACAAACATCTATAGTATTATTCTCTAAAAATCCATAAGAATGAACGGATTAGCAAATCTTTGTTGTTATCAAACATGTTATTAATCGTAAATTAAAAGGTTTATTTTAAAATATATATAAAAAAGTAGTAAATGTTTGATTAAAATAAAAAACAACTGTTGTTTATCATAAGAATACCATCAGAAAAATATATTATTGGTCTTTTTGAAAGCAAGATGAACAGTAATAGAACTGAAGATGGTAATTATTGGTTTTAGATAAGATAAAAGATTAATATTAATTACTAACAAAATGTTTATAAACAATAAATTTCATCTCAATAAGAACATTGAGATACGACATGCTTATATACTAAATTTTACTAACAACTTTTGATGTGTTCGAAATTATAGTTAATTAATAAAGAGATATGACTTGTATATTAATAAATCCTGTATTAATTGTGGTTTTTCGTTTTAACAAGCAGTAACTAACATGATAATTGAAATTTATACACATAAGGCTACTAATATCGATGTTAGAAATATGTTAAATATAAAATTTGTAAGATAATAATAAATTCAAATGTTTAGTCTATCGAAAACGAGTACATCAAAATAATCAATTAACTAAACATAAATATAAAAATTCTAAAATAATCATGTTGTTATTTATAAGGTTATAGAGGTTTATAATTTAATATTGGAAACATTAGGAAAGACTATAGTAAACAATGAATAAAATCTTTAACATTTATATTGCTCTTACTTACACAAATAATTCACCGCACATAGGACATTTGTATGAACTAATAATTGCCGATGTATTTAAAAAATATCTCAGTTTATGATACAAAGCACGATTGATAATTGGATCTGATGATCATGGAACAAAATTTAAAAACACTGCAATAACCGTAAATAGTTTTCCAACTAAAATAAGTAATCTTAACTCTAATAAGCTACTTGCAAATGTTTCAAGATTGAAAATTATGATAAATGATTGAATATCTACATCACAGAAACGGCATATAAGAAATATATGTTATAAATTCTCCTTAATTAAAAGGATAAAGAAATTAATTTATAAAATGTACTACTGTGGTTGGTATTTACCTATAAGTGAAGTTTTTTGTAGTTACAACGTTGTTAAATTTTCATATAATAACATGTTCGTTACCAACAACCAACCAGTAGAATGACTTGAAGAAGATAGTATATTTATAAATTATAATTCAATAAAAAACAAAATAATTGCCATTTATAGAGCAAATAAAATAAGAACACCCAATATAAAAGTCTCAACGTTGTTCAAAACATTAGTTAATACTAAGAATATTTGTATTTCTAGAAGAAAACTGTTAAGTTATGGTATTAAACTGAATCTTAATTCTACTTATTATACATTATGAGTTTGAATTGATGCATTGTTTGCTTATTCGAATTCATGACAAACAAATAAGATCCATATAGTTGGAAAAGATATAATTTGATTTCATTTAACATATTATGTTGTTTTGTTGTTAGTTTTTAATATAAATTTACCACAATATATATATCAACATCAACATTTAAGATACAAAGAAGTGAAATTATCTAAGAGTTTAAATGGAAGAAATTACAATTTAGAGAAATTACCAAGATATTTAATATGTTATTTATTGTGTTCTAGAAGTTTTTCTAGGGATATTGAAATGAATAATTTAGATATTAATAAAACAGAATCAGATCTAATTAAGAACCTCGGGAATCTGACTAAACGCTTATCAAAATTGATAAAATTACATGGATCTAAGATTAAACGAATTACAGTAAGCGATTGATTGTTATACTTGTATGCTAAACGTTTTGAAGTAATAATTAAGAGATATTTAATCTTATTTAAATTAAATATGATATTAAATATGTTGATGGAACAATTGGCATTAATTAATAACAAAATTTCTAATTATAAATTGTGATGTAATAAAAACGTTAGACATAAACTATATATATATTCGCATATTACCGCTTACATCATATTTTTATTAAAACCTGTTATCGGTAATAAAACCAACATAATAATTAATAAAATGTTTCATGGAGATTGGCAATACATGCCATTTAAAAAACTTAACATTAACAAAACATAATAATTTCGATATTCTATGTTATAATTAGATATTTCTTATGGATGTTGTTTTAATACTTATATTAGATTGAATACTATTAACACTATTATTATCAATAAAATCTTATGGAAGTTATATGTCGAATCATTAATTTATTTAAATAAGTTACTCAATCAAAAGAAGTATGAGTGAAATATAACACTATATATATTTATAGTATCTAACATATATATTCTCATAAATCTCTTATTTTTAAAGAAAATATGAATATCAATCAAAAAAACCCGTAATAGTCACAGATATATTATTAAGTTAATTAGATGGTTTTATAATCTAATTGATGAAGTATTATAATTTTATTCATCTCAAGATTCAATATATTTTGAATGTTATAAACATAATTTTAATGATAAGTCAGAAAATATATATATATATTAAATGATGGTTAGTTTTTTCTTATTAATTAGACATTTATATTACAAATTATTTAATTATAGTTCAATATCCTCTTGCTGTTTGTAAATTATAATATATTATCATAAATTATTATTATGTTTTCTAATAATGTCTTGTACTACAATGTAGTTAATTTAATTTATCATTATAAAAACCAACACTAATCGAATGTTTTTTTTGTTATATTTATTATAAATTTTAGCTAAAAAATACATTGTTTTTATATTAGCTATTAATTATTATATATTGAATTAATTGAATTAATTTGTTATAATCAATAAATTATTATATATATATATATATTATAATTATTATATAACATTTAATATTACAATTTTCAATTATATATTAAGATTAATAATAATTTTATATATTTTTGATTGCATAGTTTATTTTTAGATTAAATGTATTATTTAATGCATAGGAGTATTATTTTTATGTAAATCCATTATATTCTTATATAGTACATTGATGATTTTTTAATTTAAAAAAATCTAATCTTAATCTTAAACTAATTTTAATTTATATGTTAATAATAAAAATCTATCAGAAAATTTTACAAAAACCAACATCTCCCGTTCTTCTTATTACTCTTAAAGTTATTTACAAACGTAAAGATTATCACTCATTTTTAACATATCACATATTAAAACAGATACTTAATATACCATTCTTGGTCATTCGGAAAACGAAGATGTTCAAAAAAAAATAAATTTATATCAATATATCTTATAGTTTTTGTCCCTTATTTACATCAATATTATTTATAAGTTTAAATTTACTTCAATATTTAGAATTTATTATAGGTTTTTGAAGATAAACAACAACTGTTACAACGTTCGACCTCCAATACCAAAGCTCTGGTTACTTCTTTTGGTCGTTGTTCATTAAATTAATATCAATTAAGTAATAAATCAATTTATGTCTGTGTTGTTATTTAAATTATCATTTATCAGATAACATATTTATCTATTAGCTCATCTATTTCAATATAATATAACATTTGAGTTATGATCAGTGAACAATATCTAATCTACTTTAAATTCTGATGTTTTCGTTAACAACAAAATAATGTTGATTCTTTGAATAGAAATTATAATAATACTTGATTTTAGAGGAGTATTTATAATCAAATACCAATAATCTAATGACTCTACTTTCGGTATAACTAGTTTAACGCGTTTGTTTAAATTAAACGTGTTATTACAACAAAATAACCACTTTTATAAATGAATACCAATATCACTTAACTTTACCTCTCAATAAATCATTTGGGCGTTGGGTTTTTTATCAGAATATAAATCAACAGTTTATTATCTCCGTTCTAACGGTTTTTATTATAAAATATATATACAAAGGTAAAAAAATGGTAAGTTGTATTAAGTTAACAAATAACATTTGTAAGGTGGAATTAGCTAAAAATTTAATCAAAGGTAGGGTTGTAAGAGGTAATATAATTAGAAAAAACAACGAATTCATGATAATAGATATTGGTTTTAGATCTGATGTTAGACTTTATAAAAGTGACATATGGAACTATGATTCATTTGGAACTAACCAACAAATAGATATACGTATTGAAGAATTCGATTCAAACAACGGAGAAACATTAGTTTCTAGAAGGGGATTAGGCATCGAAGAATCTTGAACCATGTTACAACAGGCATATAATGATAACTTATTAATCTCTGGACAGGTTATAGCCAACGTTATTGAAGGATACATGGTAAAAGTGTTTGGTTTGTTGGCTTTGTTACCTCTTAATTCAACAGATAAAGACATCAATGTACAGTTAAATAGGTTTGATAGGTATAAAATTGATAAAATAGATAGAGAAAACAACTTTATTACATTAAAACAACCAAATAATAATCGAAAAATGAGTATTGAACAAAATATAGACACGGATATAATGTTTGATAAGGGAGATCTGATTTGAGGAATTGTTAATAAGATTACGGATACCAAAATATATGTTGATTTAGGATGAAAGGATGGTGTTATTGATTTATGTGGCATAGAATGATATGGAATGTTGAGATTATTATGGAATGTTGTTATTGGTAACTTAATATTAACGAAATACGATGGTAAATCAGAAATTAAAGACATCTTGTTATTGAAATGATGTGGATCTGGTTATACTGGTTATAATGTTCCAATTTTGGGTGTTGTCTTAGGTATTAACAACTTTTGTTTTAATATAAAATTGTTAAAAAGTAGTAATAAATGTGTATTGAATTCAATTATCAGTATAAGAAATACAAACAAACTCCAGTTTGAAACCGATATTAATTACCACAACGTTGTGAAGCTGATACCAAGTACCATTAACATCCTTGAAAAGAAAATATGTTTAAATTTAGACTTAGAAGGAACCAAATGTTTTAATTTTGTAAAAACAAACGAAGGTAGATCAATATGAGGATTAATATCTAAGATTAAGAGTAATTCGGTTGTAGTATCGTTACCACAAGGTTTATATGGTGAATTAAATTATTCAATAAGATCACTTGGTAACATTCCAAGTTGATTTAAACTGTCATGTGGACGAAGAATTAGTGTTCGGATCTGTGATTACGAACCTGTTACCAACAAAATAAGCTTAGCTCTGTCAAAAATTGATAAAAACAGTTTAATTATCATAGAAGAATAGATTATATATATCTTTTATATATTATTATTATTAATAACAATGGTTTGATATAAGTATATGTATTTATATGGGTTTTTTATGTCAAATATGTAACTTGATTAATATTTATCACTAATAGAAATGTTGGTATTAAAATTAATATATTGATTATCTTATGCAACATACATCTGTTCAATTAACAACCTTTATAAATTGTAATTTACAACACAGAGTAATAACATTTCATTTATATTAATTCTAATCAAGTTTTGTTAAATATTTTTGAGAATTTATAATTATCTTTTGGTTTTTATTTATATTTCATAATTCATGTTTATATTAGTATAATATATTTAATTATCTTAAGATATTATAGCTGTAGGTAATTGTTGTGGGTAATATGGCTTAGTGGCAGAATGTTTCGTTTTCACCGAAGAGGACAAAGGTTCGATTCCTTTATCACTACATTCGATGTTGATGGTTTCAATAAAACAGGTAACAAAATCCAAGTAAATGGATGAAACCTATATAAAATGAGTTTATTTGTTGTTGTTTTTTTGTTATAATGATTAAAATTAAGGAAATAACAGGTTGAGTAGATTATTATATTTATAAATTAATAGTAATATAGAGATTTGTTTGGATATTTGGTTGTTAAAAATATCGAACGTTGGCTATGAATGTTATCTTTAGAATAGATTAATAAGATTCTATCTAATATCTAAGAATTATATTTCTTAAACCAACGATATCATCGTGATATTTATTAATATAGTTTTAAGTGTCTTACGTTTAGCTGGCGATTCAATTACAAAAATATAGAAATAAATCTAATGAAATATAGAGATATTGAGGATAACAAACCTAATATTATATTATCTAAAGATTATTTGATATTAAAAAATTAGAACTTAAATGCTATTAAATCAGTTATAAAACAGGATCCTGTTGTTCAATTTTTTGTTGATCATCTAAGTTGTTGATTGTATCTGATTCTGGATGACCAAATAATTCTACTAACTCAGATAATGGCTGAGATTTGTTATCAAATAATTCGGTTGACATATATCTTTCCGCAGACGATGGAACCATTATTAATATTTTTTTAAAAGGGTTATTAATAACTTCACCTAACTTTATTCCAGCACATATTGCTGCTCCCGAAGACAAACCTACTGCTATTCCTTCTGTTTTTGCCATGATTCTGGCATATTCAATTGCTTCGTGGTCTTTTGCTCTAAAGATGTAGTCAATAAGTTTTATATTTAAAATCTTTGGAAGAAAACCAACACCTATACCTTGAATTCCATGAGATTTAACTTGTTTTCCTGATAGAACAGATGCTTTTCAAGGTTCAACAGCAACAATTGAAGTATTTGGATTTTTTTTCTTTAATACTTCTCCAACACCCGTGATAGTACCTCCTGTTCCAACACCAGAAACGAAATAATCTATGTTCTTTATAGATTTTGTTATCTCTTTTGCCGTTGTTTTCTTATGGATGTTAACATTAATCTTATTTTCAAATTGACATGTCATTATTGCATTTTTAACTTGATCTGTAAATTCTTTAGCTGTTCTAATAGCTTCTTCTATTCCTTCTGATACGAATACAATGTTGGCACCTAATAAATCTAACATGTTTGTTCGTTCATCTGAGATACTTTCTGGAACCACTATCAAACATTTTAGGCCCTTACGGGCGGCAACAGCAGCAATACTGATACCAGTATTACCGGAACTTGCTTCAACTATAATTGTGTCTTTGTTGTAGTTATTTCGTTTTCAAGCATCTTCAACCAAAGCTTCGGCAATTCTATCTTTAACAGAACCAAAAGGATTTAAATATTCCAACTTAGCATAAAGTTGTGTTTTAATATTATACTTTTCTTCTATTTTCTTTAATCTTACTATCGGGGTATTACCAACAACCTCTGTTATTGAAGAGTATACCTTTTTAATTCCCATTATTCTTTGTTATATTTAGATAAATTGTTGTAATACAACTAAAAACATGAACAAACCCCAACATTCTGTTATGCTGGTCATAATATATATATTTGCTAAGGTATTATCTGAATTATTAAGAGTCATATTATGAATTTATTCTATTTTCTTTGTATAACACATGATTTATAATGACGTTTCGATCTACAATTAAAATATTTATATTTTTTAATCAATTAATCAAAGATTCGGTTCTAATTATTACCTCTAAATTGATTAATATATGCTGTTTCATATACAAAATCCTGTGGGTTGTTGGTTGCACCTTCGATGTATCCCAGTATTTTTAATAAATTTGTTACATCAAATATCATTTTTTGTGATCCACAAATCATAAATCTGTCCATCTTGTTAAAAGTGTATGTCATTAAATCAGCTATAATTGTTCCTGATCTCATCAACCATGTTATTCTACCAGTGTATGGGTATGGTTCTTGAGTTACACTTAAATAAAATCTTAGTTTATTCCTTGCAAATGGTTTAATATAGGATTGTTTTGTCATCTGTTTAATCTCGTTGTTGAAGAATTGTAATTCCCGTGAATATCTGCATGTTAAAACTACTATTACCTCGTTGTATCTGATATAAGTCTCATGATTAAATAATATACTAATGAATGGTGCTATTCCTGTACCTGTACAAAGTAAAAACAAACGTTTACCTGGTTTCAAAGCTTCTAGAACCAAAGTACCTGTTGGTTTTGTTTTAATAATAATTGAAGTTTTTGTTGTTATTTTGTGTAAAAAGGTAGTAAAGAGTCCGTTCGGTACTTTTGTAGAATAAAATTTCAAAGTACTACTCCATGTTGGACTACATATTGAATAAGCTCTGAATATTAATTCACCTCTAATTATCAATCCTATCATTATAAACTCACCGGGTTTAAATCTTAATTTGTTTGGTCTTGCAGTTTCAAAGCTAAACAAAGTGTTGGTATAATGTTTAACAGATAATACCCTAACCAAAGCATATTCGTTTGATAGTTCGAACTTATTATTCATTTTTTATATTATAAGAAGATTGGTTATTAACAACAAATAGTTCAAATAACATTAGTTATAACTGTAGTTTTTTAGGTAACTTGATTTTGTTTCTAGCTAAACATTGGTATGTTTTTTCAAATCTATCTTTTTTAAGTTTCTTTATAAGTTTATCTAATCATCTTACAATTCCTATAACTTTAAATGCTGGTACAGCCTTACACAACACACGAGCTAATACTCCGTTTGGTCCATCACCACCAACTAGAATTTGATAATATTCTCTACCTGATTTATTAACTCCGACAATACCAATATCAAACAATTGGTGTTGACTACATGAGTTTTGACAACCGGATATTCGAATTTTAAGATTTGTTTTTAATGTTGATAATTTCTTTGCTAAAAATATAGATCTAGTATTAGCCTTTGTACAATAATCTAAACCTGGACAACATGCTATATTGTTTGGTATAAACCTTTTACATACTTGGAATACCTTTTTCATATTTACAATACAAACATATGGAAGTAACAACGTTTGTGATTGTGTTAATCTTATCTCATTTAAGCAGTAAAGTTGAACCATCTTACATATAACATCAACCTCACCAGCCAATACATCTCCTGGAGCACCTATTCCTGAATTACAGCTGAGTTCTACATGTCTAAAGTTCGGTTGTTTGTTTGGGAACGTTCAGGTATTAAATCATGTTTCAAATTCTTTGGAATTGTCTCATTCTATTGTATCGATGTGTCTAACTCTGATGTCTTGAGGACATTTCGAAGGTGTTGCTGTTTTTATTCTTCTAAATCCATGTGTTAACTTAATTAATTCAGCCTTTCCTACTTCTGCGACTAAATGTTTTATCCTAACCGGACGTTGTTTATTTATACCAAATATTCTATATACTTCAAGAAGAGTGGCAATCCAACTAGAAACATATTCCTTTTCTAAACTTATGAACTTAATACCTACCTTTGGTTCTTTTCCTAATCCACCTCCGACAGTTATATATATCCTTTTATCCATTAGTCTTAGACCAATGTCATTGAAAGCTCCTGCATTGTTATCTGTAATGTTACCTCTAACACTTATCTTAACTTTCTTGGGTAAATCTATTAATCTTTCGTTTAACATAAATTGATTATAGAGTTCAGTCATTAAATCTGTTATATCTGTTTGTTCATCAAGACCGATTCCATGTTTTGGATTACATGTTATTTGTCTAACACAATTACCTGCAGTATGAGCACTTCAAAGTCCAACTTTTGTTAACGCATTCATTATCTGAGGTGTATCTCTCAATTGTATTCAGTTAAATTGAACACTTTGTCTGGTAGTAACATGAAAATATCATCTATCATATTTTTGACTTGCTATTGACAATGCATATAATTGGGTAGCATTTAATACACCACACGGTATCGCAACCCTCAACATGTAACTGTGAAGTTGTAAATACACCCCATTAAGAAGTCTGATTGTTTTGAATTCTGAATCACTCATTAATTGGCTCGTCCATTGAATAAGAGAAACAAAATATTTTCCGGCAAATTCCCTTATCATCACAATGAGGTTCCTTTGTTCATAATTTTTAACTTCAAACTATCAATGTAACAATTTTGGTTTACTATTTTCAATAAACATGTTTTGTCGTTTCTCTTACTAATTAATAAATGATTCCATAAGTTACAATTATAAATACTTTTAAATACCACTAAGTTCATCTTCCTGCGTTTCAAATGTGTTATAGTATGATTTATTCGTTTCTTAATCATTAAATTAAATATAACTTAATTTGTATAATTTAAACATTTCACTTTTTGTAAATAAATAACTATTATCATGTATATTATAAGTTTAAGATATCAATTAGGATGGGTTTGGTATTAATTTCTGATAGATTCGTTTCCAAAGATTTATTTATTCTATATAATGTAATAAATTTGTTTATTATAAATTCAAACGACAATATACATCAATAGGTATTATATTTAAACAACAATTTAATAATATTATCTTCAATATCAACATATTTTATACTTAAATCTCTGTTTCTGTCAGTCAGATAAATCTTTTCTCATTTTTGTTTCTGTTTTATAACTAAAACCAACGATTTGTTAGGTATTTTTAATATACTACCTGTTGTTTCAGGTATAGGTTTTATTAGTACAACATGGTATAAGTTTAAATCATTTCCAATATAAAATTCATGGGATTTAATAGTTATTTTATCATACAAAGTGGTCATAAAATCAATGTTCTTTTTA